>PLWR01000191.1 GCA_003165615.1 Acidobacteriota bacterium
CCAACCTCGGCATGATGGGAATTGATGAGTTTTCCGCCATCATCAACCCGCCGGAAGGCGCCATCCTGGCCGTGGGCGCGGTGGCTGAGAAGGCCGTCGTGGTTGACGGGCGAGTGGAAGCCGGCCTGACCTGCCGCCTGACCCTATCGTGTGATCATCGCGTCGTGGACGGCGCCCTCGGAGCCAAGTTCCTGCAAAGTCTCAAACAGATTCTTGAGAATCCCGTCTATCTGGCGTTTTAAGGAGACGGTTTCTCACCGCCGAGGCCGAGAGGCGCGGAGAGCCCGTGTAGCGCGACCTCAATAACGGAGGCGCGCTACATTATGCCTATGTCGTTTGAAAAAGAACTGGAAACCGCACGCCGCATCGCCGAGCAAGCCGGGCGGCTGGCGCTGGAAAATCACGTCAAGGGTTTCGAGTCGGAAACCAAGGCCGACAATTCTCCCGTGACCTCCGCGGACCGGGCGAACGAGCGCCTGATCACCACGCTCTTGCAGGAGGCCTTTCCCGATGACGGGCTTTTGGGCGAGGAGGGCGCAGCGCGTGAGGGGCCCAGCGGCCGCCGCTGGATCATCGACCCTATCGATGGCACGAAAAGCTTTATGCGCGGCATTCCCACCTGGGGCGTCATGCTGGCCTTGGAAGCTGAGGGCGAAATTGTAGCCGGCGCATGCAATCTGCCGGTGCTGGGGGAGCTTTATTCCGCCGCGGTAGGGCTGGGCGCTTTTTGCAACGGCAGGCGCATCCACTGCTCGCCGGCGAAACCTCCTGCCCAATCGATGCTTTGCCTGACGGGCATCGACAAAGTGGTGAAGCGCAGTTGGGGCGATCGCCTGCTTCCCTGGATCACTCAATTCTGGTCCGTGCGCAGCATGGGCGGCTGCATGGACGCGATGTGTGTGGCCTCCGGCCGCGCTGAAGTGTGGATTACCATGGAAGCCAAAGCGTGGGACCTGGCGCCGCTCAAGATCATCGGCGAGGAAGCCGGGGCGCGCTTCTTTAACCTCGATGGAGGATTGACCATCTACGGCGGCAACTGCGTGTTGACCATCCCAGCGCTGGAGGATGAGATCCGCAGCTTTTTGGGCATTGATTAGCAGAGTAGGGGCGGTTCGCGAACCGCCCTCGTCAACAATCTCGCGCATTTTCGCAAGGGCGGTTCGCGAACCGCCCCTACAACCTGACGTCGGGAGTAATGACCATGAAACGGCGATGCGTTTCGATTCTGGTGATGAGTGCTTTGGCAATGGGTCTGGCGGGCGCGGCTGTGGCCGCTGAACAGGCGGCACCTTCGGGCGTCCGCAAATTCACAATGACTGCGAAGAACTATGAGTTTGACCCGAGCGTGATCACGGTGAAGAAAGGTGAGAAGGTGCGGCTGATCATCACCGCCACCGACCGCGACCACGGAATCAAGCTGGACGCTTTCGATGTCAATCAAGTGCTTAAGAAGGGCGACCCTACGACCATTGAATTCACCGCTGACAAGGCCGGAACGTTTGAATTCAAGTGCTCCGTGTACTGCGGACTGGGCCACCGGAAAATGAAGGGCAAGCTGGTGGTGGAAGAGTAGTGAGAAGCAAGCAGAGGAAGGTCCGATTCGCAACCTGTAGCAGGTGTAGCGGACCTGTTCTGTAGGTCCGCGGCTTTTCCTTGCCCATCGCGGACGAACCGCGGAGCTACAAAACAGGTCGCGCTACGCTCCCTTGATTGCCGCCCCGCGCAGCCTTTTCAGGGTGGCCTGAAACTCGCGTTTGGTGGGTAAGGAAAGGGCGCCCGTGTCGCAGCCTTCGAGGCAAATTTGGCAGCCAGGAAGGCAGCGAAGAGGATGCGTCACCATGGGCCGGCCGGTTTTGGGATCCCATTCAAAGACGTCATGTGGGCAGAAGTTGAGGCATTGCAGGTCGGCGCGGCAGGCGTCCGGGTCAATGGTGGGAAACCACGGAAATTTCTCGCGCAGATATCTCAACAAGGCCTTCCTCTATCTTTCATGCATCACATGAATAACCGGACCGGTTATTCCCCACAGGCCCTCAATGGCGCGGCTTGTCGGGATCAGCAAGCTCCTTCAAGCGCTCGCGAATTCGGTCCAGGATACCGTCATTGGTGGTATTGCGGACATCCAACGGCACAAAACGCTTGTCGTCGAATCCCGCGTTGCGCAAGGCTTTCTTAAAGAGCTTCATCTGCGTTTCTTCCTGGCAGGCGCAGACCATCACATAAGTGTCGGGATCGTTCTCGGCAGCGCGAAGCACATCCTGAAGGACTTGATTTCCGCCTTCCGCGCAGAGCTGCGGATGCACCGCGGCGTAGGAGACATCCAATTCGGATTCAATCTCGAAGGCCAGCGAATTCATATCGGCGTAGCGGAAGGGATCAAGGCCTTTGCAGTTGCAAATCAATGTTTTGACCTTCATCAGAATCCTCCTCTTGCCAAAGCCGCACTTGTTCACTTGGAGCCTTGAGATGTGCTGCGTGTTGCTCCATGGGTCTCCCGGGACGCATATAGTGCATATCAGTGGCCACAAACGCAGGTTTCGCACAGACCTTCCGGCGCTTCCAGAACTCAATGAAAGTAAGTCTATTAGCTCGGGCTTGGGAACCAAGGCAAGCCGGCATTTGGCCGGGAAGTGACTTTTGCCCCAGCCGAAAGTGTCACCTGGAGGGAAGCGTCAACCCATCCCATGATGCAACGCATTGGGGCTTTCGACCGCTTTCGGCGGGCAGGAGGGGTGCGACTCACACGGTTGAGGGGAATCGCGTTCCTTCCGGGGATCCACGCTCCCCTCTTGAGTGCCGCAATCCTCAGGCCACTAAGCTCCGTTTGTTGCCGTAGCCGTGTTGCCTCAGGCTCGGGTTCCGCCATCGCCCTGGACTCGTATTCGGCAGCCTTGCTTTCCAGATCAGCGACGGTATTCTCCGGGGCAACCATCTTCAAGGCGGAGTTCATGGTGGCCGCTTGTGACCTAAACCTGCAAGGAGTAGAAGCCCTCCGCACTTCAATACTAGACAGATCCCTTGCCAAGCCGGGAATTGGGAAGTATGCTTCGCACTATTGTGGTCATCGGCGGCCACAACACTCCTTTGCGATTTCGGCGCTGCGGACTCAGCATCGCAGCGAGGAAAGGAGAATTGTGCCGAGGGCTTTCAGGGAGTAATTGCTTGAAGAGCTGACAATCAGTAGAATACAGGGTGCAAAGTAGCTCGGGAAACTGTGGCCACCACCCGGTACCGTGGCCGCTCGGAAATCCGAATAGTAAGCTCCCAAGTCCACCTGGCAGGTTAGATAGCACAGCCTGATGGATGACCGGTTGTCCATGGATAACAACCCATTCATGCAACCCGCGAAACCGCAAGACCCTCTGACCAGCGGCCGGCGGAGCACGCGGATTGACTTCGTCACAACGGTCCTCCTTTCGGGCAAGGATGCGTCAGGAACCCCTTTTCGGGAGTATACTCAGACCGCAAAGGTAAACCTGCACGGCTGCAAGGTCCGAACCTCATATCGAATTCTGGTGGGCATGCTGGTCTCGCTGGAATGTCCCAAATCCGGGACGTCGGGAAAAGGCGTCTGCATCAGAGTTTGGGATCCCCCGCCAGGTGTGGTCGGGCACGAGATTGCTGTTCAACTTATAAAACCCCAGAATCTCTGGGGCGTACCCAACCCGCCGCCCGATTGGGAACTCGTTGCCAAGAACATGGTGCATGGACGGGCAGGTCAGGGTGAAAGTCCGGCACGGTCCGCAGCCCCTGCCGCGCCCAGTCCGGCCGCGCCCATTCCAGCCCCGCNNCCCGCGCGCTCCCGTGATTCCCCCGCCCATTGCACCGGTGGCGCCTCCCGTCGTGGCGCCAGCACGCCCTGCACCTGCCGCCGGTCCGACGACTGAGCAACGGCTCTCCGAACTTGAACGGCGCTCCACTCAACTGTTGGAATCGGTTCTTGATATCCTGCGCGGGCAAGCAGAGGAATATACCCGCAATTGCCTGGAGGAATTCCGCCAGCAGGTGGATGCGGTCATTCAGGATGCCGAATCACGACTGCGCCAGGACTTCCAGCAGTCGTATGAAGAATCGGCGAATTCCCTGATCGGTCTGCGGACCGATTTGATGGAACAGATGACAGCGCGCGGGGCGCAAGTGATTCGCTCCGCCGAAGACACCTTGCGCTCCCGAGTCCTCAGCCAACCGGCCCCCGTGCAGAAGACCGCCCCGGCAAAACCTCCCGAACCCGTCACGAAGAAGTGACCCGCCGATTTGCCTGGCGGCGGGGCTAATCCTCCATCGCCGGGCAAGCAACAAACATACCTTTATCGATCGCGAATCGGAGGGATCTGCCTTGCGCCTCCTTTCTTGAGGCAGTGATTCGGGACTGGCAGGAGTGTGCATCCAAAGTGCAGTAGCATATTATCGGCCAAGTGGCAGGTCATGTTTGATATAATGGGTGAGTTGGGGATAAGGGCCGTTCGTCATTACAGTTCACGTGATTCAGATTGTGGAGTTGAGCTCAGGACAGCAAGTTAATTCCTTGGCCTTTCATTTCCTTCGGCAAAAACGCCGCCCTGGGGGCGCCTCGCGGCCGAGTCCTCGTCGCTTGCCCCGGAATGCGTGCAGCAAGGGAGCAAATCCCAGACTACTTCGAGCCTGGAAAAGGAATTCAAGGGGAACCCGATGGCAACCACTCACATTGAGCCGCAAGAGAATGCGTCACCTGCTGGACAAACACCCATCATCAACGACCTCAGCATCCAGGTGGCGACCGTAAACGGCTCCGGCAGTCAAACCGCCAATCTGGTCTTGCTCCGAGCGATCTTCCAGATGGGCATTCCGGTTTCAGGAAAAAACCTGTTTCCCTCCAACATCGC
>PLWR01000438.1 GCA_003165615.1 Acidobacteriota bacterium
CTATCTGGCCTCAGTGCAAAATTCCAGTTGCAATTTTCCGCGCGGATTCCGGCGTCGCCGGATAAGGTGGGCGATTCCACGAACACTGCGCTTAAAAACAACTTCAGCCAGTATACCAACTCCCATTCGCCCAAGCCAAACCCGGCTACCCAGGCGGTGCAACTCCTCCGCACAACTGCAATTCCTGCACTACACTGAAAGGCAACTATGCGCTGCCCTGTTCGAATTCTCGCTTCGCTTGTTTTCGCCACAACTTTTGTTCTCCACGCTCAGGCTCCCGCTAGGCGAGCTGCCGGGCATGAAACACGCGCTGCACGGGCTTACCAGGAGGCGGTAAAGTCTGGACCGCTGGCTCTGCGCGCGTTTCTTGCGGAGTTCCCCAAAGGCGCCGACCTGCACGTGCACCTTTCCGGCGCGGTTTATGCGGAGAGTTTTATCCGCGCCGCTGGGGAGGATGGGATATGTGTGGATCCCACGGCGCTGAGCTTTGCCAAGCCGCCTTGCGATCCACCGCTTATGCCTGCGAGCCAGCTTCACGGCAACCTCAGCCCTGCCGACCAGGTGCTTTACGACCGTCTGATCGACGCCTTCTCCATGCGCAGCTTTGTTCCCACTGCCGGATTCAGCGCCCACGACCAGTTTTTCGCTACCTTTGAGCGCTTTGAGGGGTTGAACAAACGGCATACGGGCGAGTGGGTGGATGAGGTTGCCAGCCGGGCGGCGGCACAAAACCAGCAGTACCTGGAACTGATGCATACGCCGGAGTTCAAGCACGCGGAGCAGATTGCCCACGAGTTGGGGTGGAATGCTGACCTGGCTCAGTTTCGACAGGCGCTGCTGGATCACGGCCTGCGGGACGAAGTGGCTGCCGATCGCGAGGAGGCTCGGACGGCTGAGGCACAGCGCAAGCAGATGGAGCACTGCGGAACCCCACAAGCCTCGCCGGCCTGCCAGGTGGAGGTTCGCTATATCTACCAGATTCTTCGCGGTCATCCGCCGGAACAGGTCTTTGCGCAGACGGTGCTGGGCTTTGAAACCATTGCCGCAAGCATGGAATCTGAGCGCCAGGGCGGTCACGAAGGCGGATGGGTGGGCATTAACTTCGTGATGCCGGAGGACGGCTTCATCTCCATGCGGGACTATAGCTTGCNNTTTATCCGCAGGTACACATCAGCCTGCATGCGGGCGAACTGGCTCCCGGCGAGGTGCCACCGGAGGGGCTGCGCTTCCACGTTCGCCAGGCTGTGGAAGTGGGTCACGCGGAAAGGATCGGCCACGGCGTGGACGTGATGTNNTCAACCTCAGCTCCAACGAAGGCATTCTGGGCGTCAAGGGCGCCGAGCATCCCTTCCCCAATTACCGCGCCGCTCACGTCCCGGTTGCGCTTTCGACGGACGATGAGGGGGTGAGCCGCATCGAAATTACCCACGAGTACGTTCGCGCCGCGTTGGACTACCACCTCAGCTACCAGGATCTGAAGCAACTGGCCCGCACCGGCATGGAACACAGCTTTCTGCCGGGTAAAAGCTTATGGGCGGCAGAGGACGAGTTCTCGTTACCTGCTGCTCCCTGCAAGGCGCAATTGCCGGGCTCCGAAAAGCCGGCCAGCGCATGCAAGAGTTTTCTTGATGGCAGCGAGAAAGCCGCAGCACAGTGGGAGTTGGAGCGGCGGTTCCGGGCATTTGAGGCACGGTTCCGATGTTGCGGTGTGCGGGCGGCGAAGCCTTCTAAACAGCCTTGAGCAGCAGTAGAGTGATGTCGTCGTGCTGCGGGGCGTCGCCGACGAAGCGATCGAGATCTTGCATGATGGCCTTCAACATTTCCGGCGGGGACAGCGCCTGGTTGGCGAGCAGTACTACCATCAGGCGCGCTTCTTCGTACTCTTCGGCGTGGGCGTTTTCCGCCTCGGTTACACCATCGGTGAAGATGACCAGCCAATCACCGCTCTCGAGCGTGACCTTTCCCGATTCGTAGGGAGCATTCTGTGCGATGCCGAGCGGAATGCCGCNNGCAGGATGGGCGGATTGTGCCCGGCATTCACGTAGTTCAATCCGCGCGATGCGGGATCGTATTCGGCGATGAAAGTGGTGGTGAAGCGGCGGCCGTTCTGGCTGTTGCCGCAGGCGTAATTGTTCATGCGGCCGACCAGCTCGGTCAGCGATTCTGAGGTGCCGGCGAGCGTTTTCAGACTGGCTTGGTAGGTGGCCATCAACATGGCCGCGGGAACGCTCTTGCCGGCAACGTCGGCGATGGTCACCAGGTAAGCGCCGCCGGATGAGCTTGAATCGAATCGGGGAAAGACGTCGTAATAATCGCCGGCCACGGTATTGGCGGGACGAGTGGCAAAGGCGATCTGCAGGCCCGGCACCGGCGGCGGGCTTGCCGGCAGCAGCCAGGACTGAATTTCCTTGGCGATTTGCAGGTCGCGCTTCATGACTACGCGGTCGGCGATTTCAAGGGCGAGCAGTATAAAGAGCAGAATGCCGCCCCAGAAGGCACCGCCCCAATGGACGCTCACCATTTCGCCTTCGCTATTCGGCCAAGTTGCCTGCATGTTGGCGAAGAGCAGGATCAGTGCAATAACCAGGAAGACACGGCGCGCGGGAGATAGCTTATCAATGATGGCCCAGAGAAACTGCTTGAAGACGCGAAAGAAGTGCTTGACCCTGCCAACTCCAGGCTGGCGGATGGAATCGACTTCGAGCGAATAGAGCCGGTAGCTGGAACGGGCGTCGGTGCGGAAATGCTTCCACAGCTCGCTGAGCGCGAGACCGTCGGTGATGCGCGGCCAGAATTTTTGCTTGGGCGTCATGATGGGTCAGACTTGGGTGTTTGAATTTCTCCTGCGCCGGCGGTGAAGGTTTTTCGTATTGTGCGAGATACTGCGCGGCATGGCGGGATTATACGTGAATACGAAAGCAGAGGATAAAAAGTTCGTTGTTAGAGGCGTCTGGGCTGGCTATGCCGGAGAAGGAACGGACGAAGCTTATACGAGAGAGGAAAAAACTGCCGGCGGAGCGGGAGAAGGGCAAGGGGAAGTGAGTGGTGGTTGATTTTCTACAGGTATTCATCGCTGGGGCGGAGTGGCCCTGTCCCGCATCAAAATGAAAGGGAGGTAGTGCCAATGACGGTGCCGCTGGTCTTTTTATTCTGGTTTATGGTTTTGGCCTACGTCGTTCACGTGTTGGACGAGTCGCTGCTGGGCGGAAGCTTTGTGGAGAAAGTACAGCAGCACTGGTGGCCGGAGTATTCGTGGACCAAGTTCTTTTGGTTCAATGCTGGTTATTTTGCAATCATGATCGCGAGCGTGATCACATTTGACCTCCGCGGTGGAGCGTGGGTGGTGCTTCCGCTGGCGTGGGCGATTGAACGCTTTGGCAATGCATGTTGGCATGTGTGGTGGGCGATTCACTTCCATGAATACTCACCCGGACTTGTGACCAGCATCCTCATGCTGATGAACGTGTACTTCCTTGTCCGGTATTGGCCAGAGTCGATCGGGACCAATGAGTTGGCGGCAGCAATTGCGGTCGGTGCGTTGGCGACGATTTTCCTGAGCTTCTACATCCCTCTGGTGAAAGGGCGGCTCATGCGGCAATGAGGCACCGTCTGGCGTCCGGTTGGCTGAGCGGTCTCTCGTTTGCTTCTTATGGATAGATTGGGGATTGTGGCTGAGTGGAAGAGTCTGTAAAAAACATAAAAAACAATAGATAGGTGAATCTATCCCACCCTAGCGACAAAAACAAGAACGTCGCGAGGATGGGGCACCCGGTATTGATCGGGATGCTACTGGGTTGGCGGGGCTTGATTTGGCGGTGGCTGATTGGATTGGTCGTCTGCCGGCGGCGGGGTGGGCGGCGGGCCTGCTTTGGCGGGAGGGGTGAGGACGAAGCCTTTGCGGACCAGCGCGAAACCCTGGTAGGGGAGTTCGACCTGGAGGAGATGATTCTCGGGACCGGAGAAGATGTGGGTATCGTTGCCGGAGATGGTGGCGACCAGGTGATGGACGTCGATGGGTTTGCCGTCGATGGTTCCCTGCTCGTCGGCATAGGTGGCGAGCTTGATGGGAACAACGGAGCCGTCTTGCTTGGGGATGATGGCCCACAGATTGCGATTGTTATTGGCTACGGCAAGGGCCAGAAGGTTCTCGTATGCGCCGGGATCGAAGTCGGGAAGAAAGACGGCGGAGTGGTGAAGGTCGAGACGGGTGGTGGAACTCTTGCCGTTGGAAGAAATATCGAGCAGGAACTGGGCGGCGTCCGGCGCGCCGGTGATGGAGACGGCCGTGCTGTTGACGGTGGCGCTCAACTGGACGTGATTGAGGTGATTATTTTTGGTGAGCTGCTCGGTTTTGGAGAGGTTGTAGTTCAGGTCCTGCATGGTGATGCGGACGATGGAGGTGGAGTCGTAGCCGTCGGAGGTAGAAGCGATCTTGTAAGAGGCTGAACCGACGGTACTGCCGTGCTGGGCGACGATGAAGCTGGCGCTTTCGGCTGAGGTTGGGGTTGTAAACAGGGCGAAGAGTCCGGCGAGTGAGACGAGGGCGAATTTTTGGACGCTGTTCATCATGGCTCCCAAATAGTTAGACACAGAATTGGGGAAAGGGTTGCGGGAGACCAGGGACTAAGGGACTAGGGACTAGGAAAACAACCCCGCGCCTTGGTGCAACAGGAAAATAGCAGTTAGAGATTCCTCTGGTGCCTTAGTCCCTGAGTCCCTAGTCCCTGGTTCTTCACCCTTTGGCGACGGCGAAGCGCTTGTTGACTTCGGCCCAGTTGACTACGTTCCACCATGCGGCCAGGTACTCTGGGCGGCGGTTCTGGT
>PLWR01000021.1 GCA_003165615.1 Acidobacteriota bacterium
TCCCGATAGGGTTCTAACGTTTGTCAGTACAAATCCCGGAAACCGGCGGATTACTTCCGTATTGCCCGTCATCCACATCTGTCGAGAATAGCTCGAGGGCAAACCTGATCGCGACGCGATTGCGTCAGTGCCGGTACTGTTCGTCGCTGACCTTTTCCATCCAGTCGACGGCTTTCCCGTTGAGTTGTTCCTGAATGGCGATGTGCGTCATGGCCGTGGTCGGCGTGGCCCCATGCCAGTGCTTCTCGCCGGGCGAGAACCAGGCCCTCGTCCGTTTCGACCCAGGTCGCCGTCCCCAGTCCCTTTCCTGTTGCCTCATCCCACAACTGTACTGCGGTCTTTTTATCGAGCGTGCTCACTATAAGCACCCGCCAAAAGCGCCAACGCGTTAATGGATCGTCAAGAGGCGTTCCTCTTCTTGCGCGTTCACGCCAAATAATGTCTTGGCTCGTGCATGGCGCTTCCCATTCACTACGGCAGCTTCCCACGGGCGGCCGACGGCCAAATGGTGCCGGATGGCCTACGCAGGGGAGCGTCCCTTCTCGCGCTGCCTCACACGAGAACCCCCTTCCTGAGAGGGGTGCTCTACCCAGCAGGGGCAGCGCAGCGGAAGCCGACTACTCTTATCGCTCGGGCCGGGTGCGCGACGTCCCGGTGAAATGTCCGGGCGTCCTCAGCGGGGTGATTCCAGGACCCACCGCGGACTACCTTGTACTTTTGTCCAAAGAGGTCGGAGCGAAATGTGCTGCCGGGGTACGGCTCAAACCAGTCATCAACCCACTCCCATACATTGCCCGCCATATCCAGCGCGCCATAGGGACTTGCTCCCGATGGAAAGCTCCCCACACGAGTCGTTCCCCCGAACCGGTTGTCGGCGTTCAGCCGATCCCGCAGCAATACGTTGCCCCAGGGGAAGCTCCGCCCATCGTCCCCGCGGGCGGCCTTCTCCCATTCTGCCTCTGTTGGCAATCGCTTGCCCCGCCACCTGCAATAGTCCCGGGCGTTGTACCAGGTAACGAAGACCACAGGGTGATCCGCAAACCCGGGATCGGCGTAGGGGCGCAGGTCTGCCGGCTCGGAACACGCGCCGGCTACTACGCACTGGCGATACTCGGCGTTGGTGACTTCGCAACGGTCTATCCGGTAGGCCTGAAGGTAGACGTCGTGTTGTGGTCCTTCATCGTTAGGATAGGGTCGGAGGATCCCCATCAAAAACGCACCAGCGGGGATGAGGACCGTCTCGACGCAACTCTGGCTGGTCGTGCCGGGGGCCAACGATGTGAGGGCGAGGAGGATCAGGATCACGCTCGGCGCGATCCGTATTCTTGAGCGATCCATGGCATCCTTTGCGGTTCATGGGGTTATCTTTGGAAATTGCTCAGCCACCCAGATAGGCTTTCTTCACATCGGGATTTGTCAGCAGGTCCTCCGACCTTCCCTGGAGCACCAGAGTGCCGTTCTCCAACACGTAGCCACGCTGGGCAAATTGGAGCGCCATTCGGGCATTCTGTTCGACGAGCAGGACGGCAGTCCCTTCCAGGTTGATCTCTCTGAGTGCCTTGAACATGGTCATCATCAAGACAGGAGCCAGTCCCATGGAGGGTTCATCGAGGAGCATCATCCTCCTGCCGCTCATCAGCGCCCGCCCGACCGCCAGCATTTGTTGTTCCCCGCCACTCAGGGTCTCCGCCTTCTGTGCCTTGCGTTCAGCCAGACGCGGGAATAGGGCAAATACCCGACCAAAGTCTTGCTCGATGGCTTTGCCATCTTTGCGTGCAAAGGTCGCGAATTTCAGGTTTTCCATGACGGTGAGATTACCGAACAGACGCCTCCCTTCAGGGACATGCGAGATGCCCAACTCGCAGACTACCCTCTCTGCGGGGTACTTGAGCAGATCTTTTCCCATGTAGGTCATCTTGCTTCCCCGCTCCGCGGGGATCATGCGGGAAATCGCGCGCAGCGTCGTGCTCTTCCCCGCGCCATTGGCCCCGATGATGCACACAATCTCGCCTTCAGCCACATGGAAGCTTATGCCATGCAGGGCCTTGATGGCGCCGTAGGAGACCCGGAGGTTTTCCACTGACAGCAGCATCAGATGACCACCTCCTTCCCCAAATAGGCATCGATCACCTTCGGGTTGTTCTGGATTTCCTCCGGCATGCCCTCCGCGATGACCTCCCCGAAGTCAAGGGTTTGAATTATCTCGCACAGATCCATGACCACCTTCATCCTGTGCTCAATTAGAAAAATTGCCAAACCCAACCGGTCCCGAATTTGCCGGATAACTTGCACCATCTCTCTCAACTCTTCAGGGTTCATCCCTGCCGTCGGCTCATCCAAGAGCAAGAGCTTCGGGCTTGCCGCAAGCGCTCTGGCCATCTCCACCTTTCGCTGCACCCCGTACGGGAGATTCGTCACAACCTCATTGGCGAGCCGGCCAATGCCCATCATGTCCATGAGGCGCATGGCTATCGCTTCGGTCTCCGCTTCCTCCCGGACGCGCTTGGAGGTGCCAAAGAAGGCGCCTACCAACCCGTAGGACAGCTGCGAGTAGCGCGCCATTTTGACATGCTCGATGGCGGTCATGTGTCTCCACAACCGGAGGTTCTGAAACGTCCTCGCAATGCCCATGGCGGCAATTTGGTAGGGCTGGAGTCCAACCACGCTCTTGCCATCAAGGGTTATCGTTCCTTCAGTGGGCTGATGAATCCCCGTAATCAGGTTGAACACCGTGGTCTTGCCCGCGNNTTGCCAGCCCCGTTTGGGCCGATCAGTCCTCTGATCTGGCCCGGCTCGATCACCACGTTGAAGTCGTGCACGGCTCGTAGACCGCCAAAGTAGACGGTGAGGTTATGAACTTGCACGAGTGCCATGCTTCACCTCTCCGGCGGTTTCATTTTCGGCTTGAGCATTTCTTCGACCTTGAATTCGCGAAAAGCGACCAACCCTGTCGGGCGGAAGATCATCACGAGGATCAGCAGGACAGGAATGACGATCCATTTGAGGATCTCCAGAGGGCGAAGCGCTTCCATCAATACGTTGAGTCCAACTGCCCCCACGATGGAGCCCACGACGGAGTTCAACCCGCCCAAGTAGACCATGGCCAGCACCTCGCTCAGCTTCAGGATCCCAAATGATCCTGGGTTCACGTACCGGATGACATGAGCGAATAACCCGCCGGCCACTCCCGCCCAGAAGGCCGAGAAAAGGAAAGCCGTCATCTTGGTGCGGCGCGTATTGACGGTCATAGCGTTCGCCGCGGTCTCATCGTCCCGCACGGCATTGAGCGCCTTGCCCAGCGTCGAGCGGACGAAGTTATTGATGGTCAGGACACTGAGCGCAGCGACCACGAAGACCGCGGGCAGGCTGGCAAAATCCGGCTGCCCCATGAATCCCCGTGCACCTCCGACAATCTCGAGGTTCTCGATGAGACTCTTCACAATGAAGGTGAAGGCCAGGGAAATGATCGCCAGATAGTCCCCGCGGGTCCGGAAGGACGGGATGGCGACAAACAGGGCTCCGAAGGCCGCCACCAATCCTCCCACCATCAAGGACAGCGGGAAAATCAAAAGCCCGGGAGCATGGGGGAGAAGAGGCGCCCCGAGAATTTTATTTTGGACAAAACACAGGACCGTGACGACCGAGGCTGCGTAAGCCCCCAGAGCCATGAACCCCGGGTGGGAGCAGGAGAATTCCCCCATGAAGCCGTTGACCACATTCAAGCTTAGGGTCACGATAATGGCGATCAGGAAGAGCTTGAGGAGGAGCACCCGGTAGTCGCCGAGCGAGGCCCACTGGCTCAGGACAGCATACAGGAGGGCTAAGTGGATCAGGAGCGAAATCCACTGCGGGAAGCGAAGCAACTGCTTTGCCAGCCAGTTCGCGGGCCAAGAACTCAGCCAGGAGACTACCCCAAAAGGCAGGAGATAGATCAGCAGCACATAAAGAATTGCTTCTGGTATGAGGGCGGGTTGCCCGAAGACAATTTCAAAACCGAAGAGGGCAGGCATTTCGCTCATGTCGAGATACTCCGCCAGCGGGTAGCCTGCGAACTGTTCGACAATCACCGCCGCCAGCGCACCCAGGAGCCAGCCTAACAGTGGAACCTGGGCAAATGCATCACGTATTCTTGCCAAAAATCTCATGGGATCCACCCGGTGCGTCGTCAGCCCAGCGCGTTCGATTGGCATCTTCGTTCGGGCCTCCTCTACAGTCTTAACTGAGCACTGTAGGGTTCGCCAAAGAACCCGTGAGGCCGGAAGGTGAGGATGATGAGAATGATCGAATAGGCAATAAGATCGCGAACCGTGGATGGAAAGATCGTTGCGACGAAGATCTCGATGAATCCGAGAAGAAAGCCTGCCAGCGCCGCACCGATAACCGACCCCCGCCCGCCCAGAATAGCGGCGACAAACGCCTTCCAGCCGACGATGATCCCCATGTACGGATCCAGGACAGGATAGGCAATCCCATAGAGAATGCCGGCCGCGGCTGCTAGTGCCGAACCGATGGCAAAGGTCATGACGGCGATAGAGTTACCGGACACTCCCATCAATGGCACGGCGACGTAGTCATAGGCCATGGCGCGCATGCCCATCCCCCACTTGGTGTGGCGCACGACCTGATGCAGGGCGAGCATGAGCAGTACGGACACGACAACGATGATGATCCGAGTGTTGGTGACGCTCACCCCGCCAAACTGGTAACTTCGAGTTTCGATCAAGGCAGGAAAGTTCTTGCGTGCCGCTCCAAAAAGCTTTAGGTTCCCCGTCTCCAGAATAATGCCGATCATCAACCCCGTGATGGCGGCTGAGGCGCGCGGCGCATTCCGCAAGGGGCGGTACCCGACTCTTTCGATGATTATCCCCAGGAGCGAAGTGGCGAGCATGGCCAAGACGATTGTGAGCGCCAAGATGAGCCAATTGGGAAGCGGCAGCCAGCCCACCGCGGCAATTGAAACCAGGCCAGAAGAGATGAAGAACCCGATGTAGGCCCCAGACATGAAAATATCCCCATGGGCGAAGTTGAACAGCATTAGCACGCTGTAGACCATCGAATAGCCCAGGGCGATCAGGGCGTAAAAACTGCCCAACTGCAGCGCATTGATCACGTTTTGCAGGAAAGACGCCATTCCGTTTGCTCCTCTTCAACAAAAAGTCGGGCTCAGAGCTTCGGCGCCCTGCGCCCGACCCTCGCCACACCCAGCTTCCGCGCTGCGGAGCCGAACGTCAATTGCCGGCCACCTGTGGATACATCCCGCTCTCGTTTACTTTGGACACACCTGCTTGAAGAAGGTGAACTCTCCCTTATCACTGATTTTGACAATGACCGCACACTTGGCGGGGTCGCCACTTCCCTGGTGGAAGGTCATGTCGCCCGTGATCCCTTTGAAGTCCCGAATGCTGGCCAGGGCATCGCGAACACATTTCCTATCCACCTTGATATCGCCCGTGATCTTGCCACACTGTTGAATAGCCTTCTGGGCGACCCCCATCGCATCCCAGGTCAAGGCGGCCACAGAGTCAGGCACGTAGCCGTGCTCCTTGTTGTAGCGATCGATGAATGCCTTGGTCGGGCCCGTGGCGCCCGCGGCGGCATAATGGGTGCTGAAGTACAGGCCATTACAGTCACTGCCGCAGAGCTTCATCAGTTCCGCCGAATCCCAGCTGTCACTTCCCACGATAGGCTTGGTGAAGCCCAGTTGGTGCGCCTGCTTCACGATCAAAGGAACCTCATCGTAATACTGTGGTGTGAAGAGGAACTGGGCCCCGGAGTTCTTAATCTTTGTGAGTTGTGCGCTAAAGTCCTTGTCCTTCGTCGTAAAGCTCTCGTAGGCTACGACAGAGTCAGCCCCGTGCAGTCCTTCCCAAGCCTTCTTGAAGAACTCGGCCAATCCCTTAGGATAATCGCTCCCCACGTCGTACAGGATCGCCGCCTTCGTAAATTTGAACTGGTCGGTAACGAAGTTGGCCACCACCGGTCCCTGAAATGGATCCAGGAAACAGGCGCGGAAGACCCACGAACGGTTGAGCGTGGCATTGGGGTTGGTCGACCAGGGGGTAATCATGGGGGTTTCGTAATTGTTGGCGACCTCGCCGGCGGGCACTGCCTGCTTGGAAGCCTGCGGCCCGACAATTACGAGAACTCTGTTCTGTGTGATCATCTTGGTGTTGGCGGCCACCGCCGACTCTGCTTTGGCCTCATTATCCTCGATCACAAGCTCGACCTTGTACTTCCTGTTCCCAACCTGCAAGCCACCGGCCTTGTTAATGTCATCCAGCCACATCTGGGCAGCGAACTTGGTGCCCTCGCCGACCTTGGGAATGTCACCGGTGAGTGGAGCATTAACCCCAATTCGAATTACAGTCGGGGGTGCTGCGCTGATGACGAGCGCAAACCCGAGCAGAATCGATAGCAGGACGAAAGCTAGGATCACGTTCTTTCTAACCATTTTCTTCTCCTTCCTCGATCAACCTCTCTTCCCGTGCCAGGGCGCCCCTCCAGGGAACATTTCGCATGATTACCTCCTTTCCCACTCAGGGCCTGTTCGGAATCACCCAGCAACCCGTACGGAAAAGAGCTTGCTCCCGAGGTCCAGAAAGCATTGCGCAGGCGGCGGCGACTGTCAAGCACAAAAAGTAAATGACTGTCAAGCATAATCCGGAAGTAGTCTGCTCCCGCTCGTCAGGAGTTTCGTTCAAGTCGGCGGGCCAGTACCCGAATGGTCGGCAAACAGGAAGTAACCTGCCGGGCGATGAGAGGATTAGTCCCCGCAAGCGTGCAACTGGCGTTGGCCAGACAGGATGAAAAGAAACGCGAGGAGAGCGAAAATGATCGGCGCTGGTCGGATGACAGCTACAGCCCGCGCCGACATTGGTGCTCGATGTTGGAGCCCGACCGTGAAGCGTGGGTCCGGGGTTTGCGTACAGATTTGTGATGACGTTCGTCCTTCGGACGACGATCTCGATTGGGAGTTTGTCTTTGATTCGCGCCTCGGGCATCCGACCGGCACCTCGGAGGAGCCAATGGCGAAGAAATCGAAGAGATCCAAGAGACGGTGCGAGGAGTTGCCGATCCTGCACCCGGATGCAGCCGGAATCGATGTAGGGGCAAGTGAGTTGTTCGTCGCTGTCAGCGCTGATCGTGACCAACATCCCGTTCGCAGCTTTCCAACATTTACTCGCGATCTGAATGCGTTGGCGGACTGGTTACAGCAGTGCGGGATCCGGTCAGTTGCAATGGAGTCCACCAGCGTGTACTGGATCCCTGTGTATCAAATCCTGGAGTCCCGTGGGTTAGAGGTGTTTCTCGTCAACGCGCAGCATGTGAAGAATGTTCCAGGCCGGAAGACCGACGTCTCCGATTGTCAATGGCTCCAGTACCTCCATTCGGTGGGACTGTTGCGTGCCAGCTTCCGTCCTCCCGGATTCATTTGCGCGATTCGTTCTCTTTGGCGACACCGCAACAGCCTGATCCAGATGGCAGCAGAGCATGTCCTGCACATGCAAAAAGCTCTTGATCAGATGAACCTTCAGATCCATCGTGTCTTAAACGATATCACTGGATCCAGTGGGCTCAGGATCGTCGACGCGATCCTTGCCGGTGAACGAGATCCGGTAACGTTAGCTCGGCTCTGCCATGGCGGCGTGAAGAGCAGCGAAGACACTGTGGCGAAATCGCTCGAGGAGGACTACCGCGCAGAGCATGCGTTTGCGCTTCGGCAATCGCTGGCGGCGTTTCGTTACTACCAGGAGCTGGTTGTTGAAGCAGACCAGGAAATTCAACGTCAACTGAACGATCTGGAGACGGCCGCGACAGCAGAGCGAACAATACCCAAGCGAACCAAGGCATCGGCCTATCAGCGACGCCGGTATGAGCCGAGGACGTTCGACCTTCGAAGTGAGTTATACCGGATCTTCGGAGTGGATCTCACCAATGTACCTGGCATCAGCGCGATCACAGCCCAAACCATCCTATGCGAGATCGGCACAGACGTCTCCCAGTTCCGAAATGCCTCAGCCTTCGCGTCCTGGCTCGGATTGTGCCCGGAGAATAAGATCAGCGGCGGCAAAGTGCTCTATACCAAGAGCCGCCGTGTTAGGAGCCGCGTTGCCACCGCACTCCGAATGGGAGCACATTCGCTACATCATGCCAAAGACTATCTCGGTG
>PLWR01000667.1 GCA_003165615.1 Acidobacteriota bacterium
CAAGGAAGGCAAGACTGGAATCTGCTTGAACGTTAATCCGTCACGGCCGGGAGCGGCCTACGGATACGTCGATATGGGCGGCTGGATCGGTGGCCAGGCGGAGTATGTGATGGTCCCCTACGCTGATTTCAATCTGCTTAAACTGCCCGAAAAAGATCGTGTGATGCCCAAAATTGCGGACATTACGCTGCTCTCGGATATTTTCCCCACTGGGTATCACGGCGCGGTGACGGCGGGCGTGGGTCCGGGTTCCATCGTGTACGTGGCCGGCGGAGGGCCCGTGGGGCTGGCCTGCGCTGCCGCCTGCCAGTTGCTTGGGGCCGCATGCGTCATCGTGGGAGACATGATTCCGGAACGCCTGGCGCAAGCCCGCAGCTTCGGCTGCGAAACCGTCGATCTGAAAAAGGATGCTTCCCTCGGCGAACAGATTGACGCGATTATCGGCGAACCGGAAGTGGACTGCGCGGTGGATTGCGTGGGCTTTGAAGCGCGTGGCCACGGCAAGGAAACTGTGGTCGAACGGCCGGCGGCGGTGCTCAATGCCCTGATGTCAGTGGTGCGAGCCGGCGGCGGAATGGGCATCCCCGGACTGTACGTCACGGATGATCCCGGCGGCGTGGATCAGAATGCCAAGACCGGAAACCTGAGCCTCCGCATCGGTCTGGGGTGGGCCAAATCACTGCACTTCATGACCGGCCAGTGCCCGGTAATGAAATACCATCGGCAGCTTCTCCAAGCCATCTTGTACGATAAGATTCAGATCGCCAAGGCGGTAAACGCTACGGTGATTTCGCTCGACGATGCTCCGCAAGGCTATAAGGACTTCGATCGCGGCGCAGCCAGGAAGTTTGTCATCGACCCGCACCACATGGTTGAGGCGGAGTAGGTAAGAATGAGAATCCCCTCCTGGTCACAGTTGGCCGGGAGGGGAGATTTAACGGCGGCTTTACGCCGCCATTTGAATGCATCATGTGGCGGGATAAACCCGCCGCACCGCATCCCAAACTTTTCACTTTTGTCTTTTGCATTTTGCCTTTTGACTTGCTTTTGCAGCTTCGCCTCCGCTGCGCAAACCCTCCTCACGGCTTGCCCTTAAACAGGAAGACCAACTCGATAATCAGAATAATCACCACCCCCAGTTCCAGGACGAAGCCCCGGGCCTGATGGAACTTTCCCACCATAAACTGGTAGAGCTCACCCGCCGTGCGGAGTTTCTGGTCAACCAGGTTTCGGTAGTCAGGCACGCCGACTTTGGTGGCTGCCAGGCGGTAGAGGCGGGCGTAAAACATATCGCTCAAGAATTTGATGGCGGTGTCGATGCGCTCGGTCAATTCCGTAACCTCGAGGCGCAAGGCGTTCAGGCGTTCGGCCTCCCGCGCCAGCTTCCAACGGGACAGAAATCCGCCTCCCTTGTCCAAAGACCGGTACACCCCCTTCAGCACCTGGGTGAGCACCGCATCGTAATGGCGGAATTCCAGAAGCTGGGTGTTGGCGTACTCCAGCAGTTGAATGGTGGGCGCCGCGCCTTCCTCCGTGTCATAGATCAAGGCGGCTGTCCAGCCGGGGACGAGCAGATCGGTGGGATAGTAGGAAATGCTCGATTGCAGGACTTCCTGGCGCTCGGCATCGGACAACGCCGTGGTTTCTCCCCGCACGATCTGGGCGATTTCGGCGCCGTGCTGAGCCAATAATTCGGCAGCGGTGGCAGGCCCGCCGCCCGCACCGGATGCCTCGCGCAGGTACACGATGTAGTAATCCTCGGTGAGCTGGTTCGGATAGGGTTTGACCAGCGCCGGCGCCACGAGTTTCAGCCGCTCGCGGATGATCTTCATGGCGCGGTCCTCGGCTCCGGGGCCCGCCATCCAGCGGCTGGACTGTTCCACCAGCGAGGGCCACTCCAACTCAAACTGGAGTTCGAGGTCGACGCTCACCACGCCGTATTCGTAGTACTTCACCTTCCCTTCGATGCGGCGGTGGGGTTCGATTTCGATGGGGGCAATGGCCTCTACCACGGGAGGCTGCTCAAAGCGCACATACTCCGGAGTAGGATGGGCGAAGCTGGGGCTGCGCTCGTCCGCTACCCCTAAGATGGTGCGCAGGCGGTCAAGCAGGATGCTGTCCGCCACATCGCACATGATCAGGACTCGAAATGAACCGCGAAGAGGCATTTTGACTCCATCAGGCCACCGGGTGCGCACAGCATTGGCCGTACAATCGGGACGGCTTTCAGCAGGGGACAAGAATCTCATGCCTTGGGGGGCGCGGCAAGGATGACTTAAGGCAACATGGTGGGGAAATGGTAGTGGAGCAGTTTGGCATTCTGTAGCGTCGATCTCCGATCGACGGCGACGGTCGGAGACCGCCGCTACAGAAAACTGCACCACTGACGGGGGAATGCCCCGCTCGCCGATTGGGCTTATAATGGGAACCCCAATGGAGGGGCCTGCGATGAAGCAATTGCTCCTGGCCGTGCTGGTATTTGGAATTGCTCACACTCTTACCGCCCAGACCGAGACGTCAAGAGTAACGCCTCCCTTCCAACCGGCTGAGGCTCGCTCTGTCACCGACATACGGTACAATCCCTGCGGCGTGCCTGGGATTGTGGTGTTGTACGCCCTTATAAGCGAATCGGGCGAGGTTCAGGAGGTTGAGGTCCGGCGGAATATTGCCTGCCTTACTCAAATTGCGGTCCAGGCTGTAAAAGGGTGGAAATTTTCTCCAGCCACGTTCGCGGGCAAGGCCATCGCCTCGAGAATACCTGTGGCGGTCACCTTCGAATCCCAGTCCTCGGCTCCCAATCCCTTTCCTCTTCCGAAGCCGGTACCCCAGACCGCGGCGGCGGTCCAAGCAGAGTTCCAGCCAGTGGAGGTGACCCGCGCGGGCTTGCCGCCCTTTCACCCAGGTTACGCGTTCGCTGAGGGGACCGTTGCGCTGGAAGTCACCGTGGGTGCGAAAGGAGAAGTGGAGGTGATCAAGGTCCTTCGTGATATTCCCCCTTTTACCGCAAACGCCAAGGCCGTGGTGGGGGACTGGCAGTTCATGCCCGCCACTTTCAACGGCCGCCCGGTCCCGTCCAAGATTCTCCTCGCGTTCGTCTCCCCACCGTTCGTCACCAACGGCCCGTGAACGGGCCGCGGATGCATGCCTAGAACGCCATCAACAATCGCAAACCACCCATCGAAATTTGCCAATCCCCGCTCCCCAACAACTCATCGGATATCGCCAATCGAAAATCGACAAAGGCCCGACTCTTGTTATACTGAGAGAATATGACCCCTATGACCGATGAAGCAGTGTTTGACGCCTTCCGCCGATGGGGATACCTTGCGGCAGACCTCGACCCCCTGGGTTACATAAAACCCCTGGTGCCTCCCGAAATTGCGCTGGAAGGCGAAGCCGCGGCGCGGGCGCGCGGCCACTATTGCGGCACGATAGGCGCGGAATTCATGCACATTCCCGCTGGTGAGCGCCGCCGATGGGTGGCCGAACGCATGGAAGCAGAGCCATCGCCGGTGGATTCCAACCGTGTGCTTGAACGCCTGATTCGCGCCGGCAACTTCGAGCAGGTTTTGCAATCGCGCTACATTGGAACCAAGCGCTTCTCCCTGGAAGGCATCGTCGCCTTGATCCCGGTGATGGATGAGGTGCTGGATTGCGCCGGTACGTTGGGGGCGGAGCAGATGGTCCTCGGCATGAGCCACCGTGGGCGGCTGAACGTGATGGTCCACATCGTGGGCAAGTCGGCAGAGGACGTCTTCTCGCGCTTTGAGGACGTTGCCCCCCGCAGTTTCCTGGGCGGCGGCGACGTGAAGTATCACCTGGGCGCCACCGGCAATTATGTGACCGCCCGCGGCGCGAATGTGGAGATTCACCTGGTATCGAATCCCTCCCACCTGGAAGCAGTTGATCCCGTGGCCATGGGACGCGCGCGCGCTAAGCAGGCTCGCCTTTGCGGCCGCGGCACGCGGTGTGTGCTGCCCGTGCTGTTGCACGGCGACGCGGCGTTTGCGGGCCAGGGGACGGCGGCGGAAACGCTCAACATGGCGGACTTGGACGGCTACACCGTGGGGGGCACGGTACACGTGGTGGTGAACAACCTGATCGGGTTTACCGCCAATCCCCAGGACACATCATCCTCGCGCTTTGCTGCCGACGTGGCCAAGCGCCTGCCCATCCCGATTTTTCACGTGAATGCCGAGGATCCTGACGCCGCTGTACGCGTGGCGCGCTGGGCGGTGGAGTATCGTTACAAATTCCACAGCGACGTGGTCATCGACCTGATCGGCTACCGCCGTCATGGGCACAGCGAGATCGATGATCCCACTACCACGCAGCCCGTGCGCTACCGCCGAATTGCCGCGCTGCCGCCATTGTGGGAATCCTATGCGCGCCGCCATCAGACCGACCCCGCACCCCGCGTGGCGGAAATTCGCGGGGAGTTTGAGGCGGCGCTCAAGCACGCCCGCAACGTCCGCAAGGCCCCCCGGCTCAGCCAGCTTCCTTCCTATTGGGACGCCTATCAGGGCGGGGGCTACGATCCGGCGCGGGAGGTGGACACGGCCGTGCGTGCCGAGGAGCTAAAGACCATCGGCGAGCTCATGGTGCGCGTTCCGTCAGGCTTCTCCATTCATCCCAAAGTGAAAAAGCTGATGGACCAGCGCGTGCAGATGACGCAGGGCCGCCATGCCATTGATTTCGGCACGGCGGAGTTGCTGGCCTACGGTTCACTTCTGCGGCGCGGAATACCGGTGCGCTTGACCGGCCAGGACAGCCGCCGCGGCACCTTCAACCAGCGGCACGCGACACTGATCGATACGGAGACGGAGGCCGCGTACACGCCGCTCGCGAACATGGCCTTCCCGCAACCGGCGTTTGAAGTTTACGACTCACCCCTTTCGGAAGCCGCGGTGCTGGGATTCGAATATGGATACAGCCGCGATTATCCCGAGACGCTGGTGCTGTGGGAGGCGCAGTTCGGGGACTTCGCCAACGGCGCGCAGGTTTTAATCGATCAGTTCATCACCGCGGGCGAAGACAAGTGGGGCCTGCTCTCCGGGTTGGTCATGCTGCTGCCGCACGGTTACGAGGGGCAGGGGCCGGAGCACTCCAGCGCGCGCATGGAACGATTCCTGCAACTCGCCGCGCGCGACAACATGCAGATTTGCCAGCCCACCACCGCGGCCCAGTACTTTCACATGCTGCGGCGGCAGGCGCTCCGGCCCTGGCGTAAACCCCTGGTAGTCTTCACTCCCAAAGGAATGCTGCGGCAGGCCGCCGCTATGTCACCTTTGCAGGAATTCACCAGCGGCCGCTTTCTGCCAGTGATTCCTGACCCCGAGGCCGTGGACCCCACACGCGTGCTGCTGGCCACGGGCAAGTTCGTTCATGAATTGCGGGCAGAGCGCAAGAAGCGTGGTGACACGCAAACCGCCATCTTCGCGCTCGAACAACTTTATCCTTTTCCGGAGAAAGAATTGCTTGCCGCGCTCAGACAATACAACACGGTGCGGGAAGTGGTGTGGGTGCAGGAAGAGCCCGCCAATATGGGCGCGATGTTATTCCTCTTGCCGCGCCTGCGGCGATTGGCAAGACCGCGCACGGTGCTCTCCGTAAAACTCTCGGAAAGTCCCAGCCCGGCAACCGGTTCCGGCAAAGGACATGAGTTGCAGCAGAAGACCTTGCTTTCACTGGCATTCACCAAACCCAAGGCGGCATAATTCTATTATGTTGATCGACACCCGCCTCAATTGCGAGGATTATTGCCTCCTGCCCAACAACGGGAAACGCTACGAGATTATTGATGGAGAACTGTTCGTAACCCCTTTCCCTCACCTCTCCCCTGTTCCCCGGCTTTACGCTCCCTCTTTCCCGACTCGTCTGGTAGGCTAGCCTCTTCGCGCAATCACCGCACAAGTCCTGGGCGCGAGACGCACCGGGGCGGGCAGCGTTTGAACCGCATCGGGTTGAAAGGGCATCAGCACCTCAACTTGACTTCCCTCCCCTCCCGGCCAAGTGACCTCAGCGGTTGCCTCTTCGTCGCCGAAGTTCACCACCACACACGCTTTGCCGGGCCTATCCATGCCCTCAAACACCGAGTAACGCACATGCGCACTTCCCTTGACCGTCGCGCCCCAAGTGTCGCGGAATCGTCCGAAGAAGAGGACATCTTTGTGCTTGGAGCGAATGCGTATCAGTTCCTGCACGTAGCGGGAAAGCGGCTGCGTCAACCGCTCATCCATGGAGTCGTTATAGTGGCGCGGTTGCACGGCCCACACCAATCCGTAGCGCATGCCGTTGTTCATGACGTTGATATCGCCCGGAGACTCGGCGCAGATCGTCGCCGTCCACTCCGGGAACGTGTATTTAAGCGCCGGCGAGGGCATATCAATCTGGTTCATGCGCGCGTAGGAGACATCCACAAACGGGAAGGCCCGGTCCAGAAAGTTCTCGGAAGCGATAGCCGTTTCCGGATCCACTTCCCTCGTCTTGGCCAGGATATCCGCGTAAGTCTGAAGCACACCTTCCATCAAAGAGCGATCGGGCGAGGTGGGAAGATCAGGATTGAAGTCCAAATCACCCATCATGCCTGCTTTATCAAATTGGAATCCCTCACCTCCGTCTCTCGCGCGCTCGACGCACTGATCGACGAGCAGTTTTCGAAATTCGGGATGCGAGGGGCTGACCAGAGTCATATTCGAGCGCGTCAGCCCCAGGCGGGCGCTGATGGTGCCTTCTCCCCAACCATACAAGTTGTAATCCCAAGCCCATCTTCCCATCACTGCGCATCGATGCAGTTTTTCTTTGAAAAGAGTTGTGGCCGTATCCGCCACCTGGATGTTGGCGAACAGGAGCGGATGCACTCCCATGCGCCGGATCTCCGCCAGGGCCTGGCGAAACTCCTCGTGCGTGCCCAGGCGCGGATCGGGCGTGTACTGCGGATAGCCGCGGTCAATGCCGCCCACATTCCAGCCCAGTATTTCGAAAGTGGTTACGTCGTATTTCTTCGCGCCCGCCGCCAGCTTGGGCCAATCTTTGAAGCGGTAAAGGACCTCATCCTCGCAATTAGAGATGATGACGGATTGCCATGCCATTTCCTTGCGCAGCCACGTGGGGGGACGCCGCACCTGGAAGTGCTGATCGAACCATTGGCGATAGAGCACGCTTCCCTCGTGCCAATCGCCCGTGTGGATCTGCAAGGCGACAGGGCCGAAATGCGCGGCGCCCTTTTTTGCATAGGGAAAATTCACCCAGCCCATGGTGAGACCGATGGGTTCGTCCGCGGGCACGTCATCGCGCGTGGGCCATTGGTCCCCCACCACCGCGGTTTTGGTGAAAGGGCGAAGCTCATAGTAGATGGCGGCGAGCCGGGGCTCAGGGTCGTGATACGCATAGTGAAGCCCCACGTTCGCTTTGGGGTTGTAGAACTCCGTCCATCCCATGACCAGAGTGAATCCCGTGTACTCGAAACCCTGGGCGGAATATCGAATGCCGAGATTGCCTCCACCATAGCCTCCTGCGAAACCGCGAAAGATGTCGGGCGAGAGGTTGGTGAACATCCCGGGAACCAAGGATTTCGTATCCTGCCGATTGATCAGGCCGTTTTGGCCGCCGATGATGGCGTAGAAGACTTCCGCCAGGGACAAGTCGGTGGAGTTCTCGATTTCGAGGGAAAACTCCAGCCGGCCTTCGACGGCGCGAATGTGATAGGCGGCGCTGACGTAGATCTCCTCGCGCGCGTTGCGCAGGGTTTCATAGCGGCAGGTCACGCCGTCGGGACGCGCTTCGATGCGGCTCACTTTTTGCTGGCTGCTCAGGAAGTAATTCGCCTCATACCCGGGGCGGGGAAAGCGCAGGCGAAAGTTTTCCCCCAGGCGCGGCTCCTGAATAATTTCCAGTTTGGGATTCCTCCAGGTTACGCCGCAAAGATTGCCGGTCAGGGAATCAAGACGCAGGGTGCAGAGGGGATTTTCAAATTCCTTGAGATTCGCGTTGGGCGTGGCGACACTTCCCTCCCCTGCCCGCCCCGCGCTCGCGGCTCCGGAATAGGCTGCGAACAAGCCCGTGGTCACTTCCAGAAAGGTCCGGCGGCTGACGGTTTGCAGAGGGTCAACTCTAGTCCGGTTCTCAGATGGGTTATTCATTCACGTAGTCTTCCTTTCCTTTTGGTGGTGCTGACCGGGATTTCTTGCCAGGCCGGGCCATTTTCAGTGTGCGCTCGGAAGGATGGGGCTTTCAAGGCTGCGGAAAACACCAACAATCCTGTCATCCTGAGCCTGCACTTTGGGCGAAGGACCCCGGCAGTTC
>PLWR01000228.1 GCA_003165615.1 Acidobacteriota bacterium
CTCTTAGAACAAATTTACCCTGAGTCAGGGTACTGGTGTCATTTGGAGTTGGATCCCTTTTGAAAGACACGTCATTCCCGCGAAGGCGGGAATCCATCTGGACGGCGGCACATTTCCAGAGATTTAGGGAATGGATTCCCGCCTTCGCGGGAATGACGGCACGGGGGAGCATCCGTTTCTCGCAAATGACACCAGTACCCGAGCAAGTGGGAGTGTCTCATTTTGCCACATACGAGCGGCGGTCCTGTTCGGGATTGATAGTCCCACCGACGGCGGCCCAGTGCCTTCTCGCCCCTGCCCGGAGGAGAGGGAAATCATTAGCGGTAGGCGAAAACCTATGGGTGGTAACAATGGAAGGAAAAGGCGGTTCGCGAACCGCCCCTACGTCTTTTCGGGGTCGAACGGTTCGGTGCCTTCAAAGCCGGAACCAAATTTGGCGCCCCCCGCCCTGCCCGCAGCCCCCAAAGGCGTCCCCGCGTGGCGATAAGTCCTACTCAATGGACGATACGCAAGCGCATCGAGTGCATCAGGCGCATTGTGGAACGGAGGACACGGCTCGGCAAGTGGATGACAAATGCGAAGCTTCGCCGGAAAGCCTCGTGTCCCGGTTCGCAGTCCCATACCGGATCTCTTGGCCGCGCCAGGAGTAGAGCAATGCTCATGATGGTAATAACCACCAGAAACTGAATGAAGAAGAACATCAGAGCAATACGGATGATGACTTCCATGCCTGCCTCCCCGCCGGACGGCGCCCGCGACGACCGCGGTGTCTCCGCCGTGCTCGGCGTTCTCCCTTCTAATCGGTGGGTGAGCGGCATGGCATGAAGGTTTCTTAACGCTGAGAGGCGAAAAGAGGACATTAAGTGTGGATTCAGGAATGAGACGCATTTTCGGTTGACCGGGCCGGAGACACGGCCACCGCGACAAAAAGTCAAACATTGGTCCGCCGCACGGCGTGGAGGCATTTGTGACGTGCGCCGGATTGGGGACTCGATGCGGGTGGCATTGAACTTCCCATCTAAACGACATCGTCCAGGATGAACGCTTCCCGCTCCGCGGCCTGCCGTTTTCTATCCTGCTGGCGAGAATCGTCGGGCTCGTTGTCGGGTATCCCGAAGGGGGCGTGGAGAGAGAGCAAGTGCGATGGCTGATGTGATTGAAATAGCTCCGCTTCCGATTGCAGGAGTTCGTGGTAATGACATATCGCGGATCCCCGGGAGGGGGTGGGGAAAACGCACCCTTTTACCGAACACCTTGCCGACGGCAAGGGGGCGGGGGCAGCGGAGATGGGTATCTTCGGCTGGGGGGCAGCGCAAGGGGTTGGGGCCAGAGGAACGCCCGGGATGGGAGCCACGCAGGGCTGAACAGCGAGTGCGCCGCAGGGCTGGGAAAGGGGCTGGGGAGGCGACATGACGGGGGGGGGCAATGGGAATATAAGATTAGACATATATTTAGACCTCTTTTGGATGGGGGCGATTATAAAAGCCGAAAGGATGACGAGTTCCAGGGCGGTGATTCGCCAGCGCTTCCCCGGCCGGAGAAAGTGCCGCTGCCTCTGGGCTACAAAACAAATAAGGGGGGAGAGCGGGCGGGAAGCGGGGAAACCTCCAGTTTTTTTGCCTAGACATTGATTTGTGTTGCTCTGAGACTTGCAGGACGTGCTATGATAGGCGCGGTCAAAAACCAATTTTGGCGAGTACCCTAGCCGAGAATGCCGCTGGAGGGAGTAGGCCACGGGTAAGGAAGGCCAATCCGGATTGGACGGGGGATCGCCACGGGGAGAAAAAATTGCCAGCGACCCAATTCCCGGGAAGGCACAAGTCCAGCTCAACGCCCCACGAGATCCCCCGGGGGGTGCTCCGGACGGCGGGGCAAGAAATGAACGGGGGAAAGAAGAGCGATAAGTATCCCCTCGAACAATTATCTTAAGAGTATCGTCCATGACAAGTAAGCCATCCAGGAACAGCTTCCTCTGATCAATGGATCAGAGGGGAAAAAGTGCTCACCGTGGGGGATGGGCGAGCGCAGGCGGGGGCTGGTATTTAACCTGGCAGGACCCGAGGCGAGACCCCGCGAGCAGACAGAGACATTCTAGGCTAGAATTAGAAGATGTCAAGAACTATTTTGAAAACGAGGTGTATCTTTTATGGAAGCTCAAACTCCAGCCAAAGTTATTCGCAGGGTTCGCAAGCGGATCGAGGTAAGCCAGGAGGGCCTGGCTCGGCTGCTGAATGCCACCAAAGGCGCGGTCCAGCATTGGGAGAGGGGACGCAATAATCCCGACCTGGCGCGGCTCAACGCCCTTCGGCAGCTTTGCCCGCCGGGAGCGGAGCGGAAGGAATTGGATGCGCTGATTAAGCAAACCCAGGCCCGGCTTGCCCCTTTGCCTGACATCAAACCCGGGGAACTGGGAAAGCTTGGGGAAGCAGGAGCTGGGACGACGATTGGAATTCCCGGCGGCAGCTTCATCTACCTTCGCCGCGAGAATCACAAATTGCAGCGTCAAGTGGCGCGCCTGGAGTCTTTGGTACAGCGCCGGACGGAGCAACTGCGCATCCTTGAGGACCTCGCCACCGAACTGCAGCGCGAGATGGCAAAGCTCAGGGCGAGCCAGGAAGTTGCCCCGGCCGCTGTGCCCATGGCAAGCACGCCGACGCAAGAATGACCTCCCGCCAGGGGACGGAATCCAGAATTTGCCCAGAGTTCCGCGCGCGCCGCGTCCAGGGTGAAGTATGGACGAAGCCAAGAGGGTTTTGACTTCCCGACCCTGAACGGTTGAGCACGGCCACCGTTTGCCTGCGCGGTCTGCCAACATGTGGGCCCTCCCGTGGGGAAGGCCTTTGAATCCAGACCCGCAGTGTGCGCCAGAGCCATCAAGAACAACCTGCCCGGGAACGCTTGCGCCGGGGGCAGAAATCCTACAAAACTCGATCCCTGGATGAAGAGTGTGGGCGGTGGAGGATGAGGTGTAGGAGGACCCGGGATTTTGCACGCACGGGTTCGATGTAGGTGTTCGTGTGGACCGTGGTTTAAGATTTCCGCAATTGCATCAGTCGAACGGAGAGCATGATCGGCGCGGCATTGACGTCCTTCTCCCGCACCAGCACTTCCAGAAATGCGAGGGCTTTAGCCAGAAGTTGGTGAGCATCTTCGCGCTCGCGCAGTTCCAATAATAATCCAAAGGCCTGCCGAGCCATTTTTTGCGTAGTCCTGGGCGTCGTCTTCATAATTTATATTTCCCCTTTCCCGAATGGTCCCACGACCCGCAGGGGCAGATGTGGAGAACAATTTCAAGTCCCCAAACCTGAAACGCAATGGATTCACCTGATCTCTGCCCCCGCACCCGTGCAGTGGACCGGGGCTTGCGGGCCGGAGGAGAAACTATTTCTCTACTATCTTTTATGCTATTAAGAGGAGGTAAGTCAATAAACTTATGGACGTGCATCGATTATCAAATCATATTAATACTCTATACTGCCTTGCCACTAACCCAAAACAGCAACAAGTGATGACCGTTCCAGTCGCTGCGCCAGGGCCGGGTAGGCGCGGCAAAGGCAATGGATCAAACCCGAGCCTGGAGTAACTTTTCGACCTGTTCCCCCGGCTGAGGAAGCATCTGTTTTCTTCCTGCGAATTCAGAACGGAATCCGGGAAAATGGGTCGTCACCTCTAAGGGTGGTTACAAAACGTCTCAACCTTCCCCCTTGTCCACCCAAAGATCACGATAGATTGACTGGCAGGTAACTTTCCTGTAACGTCCGGTTTTAGGCGATGGAGACCAATCCAGCATTGCGCCGGATTTACATCGCCTGAGTGGTGACCACGGAGAGTGGCCCCATCCGCTTTCCTCCCCTACCGACATTGTCCGATTCCCCGCGTCGCCACCCTTCTGAGCAAGCGTTCTTCGGGAGAGCCGAATGCGAAACCTCATTTTGTGGTCATTCTATATCGCTACCGTGCCGGGGATGGCGTTTGGGCAGACGAGCCGTTGGGAAGATGCGATGAATGCCGCCGAGCGGGCATTCGGGCAACAGCAATACCGCGAAGCCGAGTCGCAGTTTCTACAAGCGGAAAAGGAAGCAGAAACATTCGGACCACTTGATCATCGCTTGGGCATGACGCTGAATAACTTAGCCGAACTTTACGTTCGTGAAGCCAGGTACACGGAGGTGGAATCCCTTTTCAAACGCACCCTGGGCATCTGGGAGAAGGGCGATGACTCAACCACCACCGATAGGGCCACCGCGCTGAACAACCTGGCGGCATTGTACCAATACCAAAGCCGCTATGGGGAGGCTGAACCCCTTTACCGGCAGTGCCTCGCCCTGCGCGAGAAAATCCTGGGGCCGGAGCACCCCGACGTGGGTAGCACTCTGAACAACCTGGGGGCACTTTATTGGGAGCAGGGCAAGATCGCGGAAGCCGAGCCGCTTTACCAGCGAGCTCTCTTCAGTAAGGAAAAAACCTCAAGACCGAATGATTCTACCCTCGCGCCCAGCCTCAATAACCTGGCCGCTCTGTATGTCCGTCAGGGGAAATACCCCGAGGGTGAGTCGCTCCTGAAGCGGGCATTGTCCATTCGGCAAGCGGCCTTTGGCCCTGAGCATCCCGATGTGGGCAACTCCCTCAACAATCTGGCAGCTCTGTACAGTATGGAGGGTCGATACTCAGAGGCTGAACCGATGTATCTGCGTTCGCTCTCCATTACGGAAAAATCCCTGGGACCGGACCACCCCGACGTGGCCTCCGGCCTGACCAACCTGGCAGAACTTTATCGCTCGGAAAAGAAATACGCTGAGGCCGAACCCCTCTATAAACGCGCTCTTGCCATACGGGAGAAGGCGTTGGGGCCGGATCACCCCGAGGTGGCCCAAAGTCTTGATAATCTTGCCGGAGTATTAATCTTGAAGAGCAAGCAAATCAACGTGGATTTGCTCTACCTGCGCGCTCTCGCGATCAGGAAGAAGGTGTTCGGACCGGAGAGTTCCCAGGTGGTGGCATCCTTGAATGAGTTGGGGGTTGCCTACGCGGGGGAAGGAAAGTTCCCGGAAGCGGAACAGGCCTTTTCCGACGCCATGACCATTCTGGCCCGGCTGCCAAAATCAAATGCTCCGACCCTGGCGATCGTGTACACCAATATGGCCAATCTCTATCAGGTCGAGGGGAAGCACAAAAAGGCCAGAAAAATGGCTGACAAAGCCAAAGCCTTCCGGGACCAGGAAGCATCTCCCCGTTAGCCAGGATTTCTAACGATGGTTTTGAATGGGCGGGTTGCAGTAGCAATTACGGCAGGCCCCGGAAGAGAGGAGTTCTGTCCCGTCCGGGGCCTGAATTAAGCATACAGTTAAGGTTAAAAGTGAAACCCCAGCTCAACCGTGAGGGCACGCGGCGTCACGTAATGGGTCCCACTGAAAGTTGACAGGAAGTTGTAGAGCGCCTCTTTATTCGTCAGGTTGATCGCGGACAAGCGGATGCTCCATTTGTGCTTGTCGCCGTTAAAGAGGTTGTCTTCACCTAGCGAGAGGTCAAAGAGGTTGCGCGGCGCGATGCGGGGTGGGTTGTGGTCGTCGTTTTCGGTGCCTGCCGCAGGAATCTTCACGTACTTGGAAGCGTACTCGCTCGCCGGGCACAGGCTATTTGGACTGATGGGAGTGGTGGGGGTGGCAAACACGCCACCGCATGAGAGTCCCGCCTGAAACTGTTGATCGGGCGTGATGATCGACGCATCCACGACAGAGTCGGTTCCGTTCGGCCCATTGGCGCAATTGCCGCCCGCGCAGGGTATGGGGCCTGCCACCAGGCCGCTATCGTAGCGCCAATTGAATCCGATCCAGGGCCCACGCTTAAACGGCTGGTATTGCAAGTGGGTGGTTTCGTTGAAGACCTCATCATGGTCGATACGGAACACTTCGCTGCCCACCGGCGCTGCGCCGATGCCGCTGACCTGCGGTTCAAAGAAGCGCGCGGCGACGCTCGACATGACGACGTACGCCGTGAAGCCATGGGTGTTGGGGACGCTGACGCGGATGGCATATCCAGGGATTTTCGATTTATCCCACTCGATGGGAAAAGTGATGGGTGAATTGCCCAGCACGCTGAAGTCAAAGGCCCTTTGCGTATATTTCCAGATGTATTCGCCGTCCACCACCAGATACTTGCCAAAGCCTTGCTGGAGGCCGGCGTGAAACTCATTGCGGGTGCCGGGGCTGAGCGGCGTGGTGGTAACGCAGGGACTGATGGTCGACGACATGAGCGCGCTGATCACGGGATCGGTGCATCCGTTGCTCGCCAGGATCAGGTTCTCGTTGAAGGGTGTTTCCATGGTGCGGGCATACGAAGCCCGAATCACGGTGTTGGTTTTCTTGATGTGGTAAGCGCCACCCACGCGCGGTTCCACCTGGCGGGCGATGGAGATGCCATTATATAAGTCGCCGCGGACGCCGAGGTTGAAGACCCAATTGTGTACCGTAATCGTGTCTTGGGCGAAGAGGGCCAGCTCTTTGATGTCGGAGTGAACATCATAGGCGTACAGGCCACTGGTGGAATTCGGGCAACCGTCAGAGGTCGGCAATGGCGCCGTTCGCGTCAAGTCATAGCAGCCCAGAATCGGCATGAATGCCCGGACTGCTCCCTGGCCTACGTTCGGCTGTAGCGACTCGCCGCAATTCGCCGGATCGGTCAGCCCCGGGTTTGTAAACGCACTCCCATCAGCATTTAAACAGGGAGCATTGGCGGTGGGGTCGACCACCCCGAAGCTGTCGTCTTCCGTCAGAAAGGTGTGCTGAAATACCACTCCCGCCTTGATGTTGTTGATGCCTTTTACGTAAGCGACCTCGGCGCGAGCGCCGGTATTGGTCAGATCACGAGTCTGGCCAATGGTCTGAAGCTGAAGATCAGGTTGGAGGTCAGCGAAGGGATTGTCGCTGGGGTAGTAGTTGTATCCATCACGCCGGATCCACCCCCCAAACGTGAACACCATGTTGTTATTGAGCAGGCGCGTCCAGGTTGGCGCAATGTTAATCGTCTTGATCTGCGAACGTTGATCGGCAGGACCCACGGGCAGGCCGTGGGGGCCCAAGCCTCCGTTGTCAACTACGAGTCCGGACCACGCCGTCGCGTCCTGGGCGTCATAGGAATTGGGTGTCTGGAACCAGGAGCGCGTAAACTGNNGTGTCCTTTTCCGAGGGCTTGAAGTCGAATCGGTCAAAAATGTTTTCTTCATTCCCCCGATCGTGCATGACGTCAAATTCCGGCCCATCGAGAAAACGAGTGGTGTTCAACCCATTGGCAGAAATGAAGTTGCCCCAGTTTTGCCCACCGTATCCGAAGTTGAATCCAACGTTCGAAGTCCCAAAGGTCCCGTAGGAGGCCGTCACCCCACCATGCGGCTGAGTCTCCCCCAGGGCTGAACGCGTGGTGGCCACGATCACCACACTGGTCTTACCCCCAAATTCTGCGGGAGGCGCCCCCTCGATCACTTCCAGCGACTGCACGGCATCTTCCGGAAGCTGATTCGAGAAGACTTTGCTTTGTTGATCGGTGATCGGCTGGCCGTCCACCGAAAAGGAGTTGGAAGCGTGATCTCCGAGTCCATGGAAGAGCCCGTTGGAGTCTGCGGTGATTCCCGGCGTCGACAACGTCACCAAAGAACTGAGACCCGAAGACTGACTTTCCAGCGGAAGTTTGTCGATCAGGGAGCGATCCACATCCGTGTGGCTGGTAGGATCAACCTCGATTAAGTCCGAAGCTTCGGTCGTCACCGTCACTGTGGTCTTTCCGCCAGCCAGTTCCAGCGTGATGTTCAGGTTGACAGGGACCGAAGAGGTGAGGACAACATCTTGCGCGTGGGGAGTGAAACCTGCATCGGTAACGGTGAAATGATACGGATTAAAAGGTATGTTGGTGAAGGTGAAGGTGCCCAAGGCATCCGTGGAAGCGGTGCGTTCATAGCCGCTCACGGGATTGTGAATGGTCACCGTAGCGCCGGGAATGACGGCGCCTGAGGGGTCCTTCACCGTACCCGAGACGGTACCGGCCCCCCCTGAGCTCGCTGCCGCAACCCAGGCGGGTAGGGCGGTGATGCCTAAAGATAAAATCAGGATGAATAAAGATACGCGCCTGCCAAACATGAATTTCCTCCATGAGACTCATGAGAATTGTTGCGTCGAATTGCAATGAGGCAAAACTTTCAGGAGAGAGGAGGAGCGCGGGCAAGAAGCGAATGCGAAAGGAAGGAAGACCGTTGCGATGGTCGAGCTACAGGCTGAAAAGTGCATTCCAGATCCGGCTTCGGAAGCACCGATTGGACGGAGGGGCGAACCGAACCGTTACGAACGACCTGGCAAAGGGGGCAGAGCGGACTGGGTTCCGCCGCGGCGTGCAAGTAAGTTCCACCATGGTGTTCAATCTTGCAGACCCTGGTGTCTTCGTCATGGTGGTGAAGGATTTCAGCAGTGTAGAGATGAATCTGACCCGTGAGCAGCACGCCCACAATCAGGGCATGCACCCAGACCTTCTGCCGATATTTCTTCCAGCGTCTCACCTTGAGGGTTCAATCTTTGCTTGGATTTAATCTGTCTGCTTAACCCTACTCAACCTATATAATATCAAATAATCTGCCGAATGTGGAGTGGCGGTAGTGGTGTCATTTGGAATGGGAATCACCTTCGAGACACCGGTCATTCCCGCGAAGGCGGGAATCCAGTCCGTCGGCGGCGCATTTCCAATGGCTTGCGCAGTGGATTCCCGCCTTCGCGGGAATGACGGCACCTGGGGCCGTCCGTGCTTCTCAAATGACACCACTACCCGGATACACCCATTACATCTGGTACAGATAGAGATGCTCGCCCCGCAGGACTAGAGCATTTACATAAATAATGTA
>PLWR01000087.1 GCA_003165615.1 Acidobacteriota bacterium
CGCCGGTAAAGCCGCCGCGGAAGCCATGAACTTCCAGCGTGGGCCGCGACCACAGGCGTTCGAGCACGCTGAAACCCTTTTCTCCCACCAGCGCCGTGGTGCCGATTTCCTTCTTCATAAAATTCTTCTCGTTGAAGGGCAGCCGCTTCCAGCTTGCCAATTCTGCCGCCGTGGGCTTTTTCACGCGCTGGTAGAATCCGGGAATAAGAATTTTGCCGTCGGGTCCCTTGAGTCGAGTGATCATTTCGGCCAAAGCCTGCATGGGATTGGGCGCCGCTCCGCCGTACATTCCCGAATGCAGATCGTGGGCGGCGGCGCGCGCTTCGAGTTCGGTGTAAACGAGGCCGCGCAAGCCCGTGGTGATGGTGGGCAGCTCTGGCGCAAACAGTTCGGTATCGCACACCAGCGCCGCATCACACTTCAGCCGGTCGGGGTGCGCCTCCACGTATTCGTCAATGTGCTCGCCGCCCACTTCCTCTTCTCCCTCGATCAGGAATTTGACGTTGATGGGCAGCTTGCCTTCCGTCTTGAAGTAGCCTTCCCCCGCTTTCACCAGCAGATAGACCTGGCCTTTGTCGTCCACCGCGCCGCGCGCATAAATGTTGTTGTTGCGGATGGCGGGCTCGAAGGGCGGCGTGGTCCATTCCTCCAGCGGATCGGCGGGCTGCACGTCGTAATGGCCGTAGATCAGCAGCGTGGGTTTGCCGGGCGCTTCCAGCCACTCGGCGTAAACCAGGGGATGCTGCCCCGGCTTGCCTTCAATGATCTCCACGCTCTTCATGCCCATCTCGCGGAGTTCATTGGCCAGGAACTCTGCCGCGCGTTGAATGTTGGGATTGTGCTCCGGCAGGGTGCTGATGCTGGGAATCCTCAAAAGTTGAAGAAGGCCATCCAAGTGGCGTTCCTTGTTCGCCTCGTAGTAATCATAAAGTGTTGTGCTCATGATCCTCCTGTCTAAGGTCGTGATGAGTTGTGAGTGGCTAGTGGCGAGCTGCCTGCCCCGGCCACCCGGAGTCCGCCCATCCCGCCTGCTACATCCTTCAATGCAAACGGCCAGTCTACACTCCGCTTAGCATGCCGTCAAATTGGGGGCAGAGGTGAAACCATCGCCAGAACTTAAGCTTGCAATGTCCCCTGGCTTCAGGCAACATTGGCCCCGGTTCGCAACTGCCACGCACCTTCCGGTCAACCTGATGCACCGACTCCCCGGCTTCCCTTACCCGCCCGCATGGAGTAGAAGAAATGAATGTGGCCAGCAGAGCTTTCCGCTTTATAAGTCCTGCGCTTCCCCCCGAGTTGATCTTGCAGATTCAGACCTGGCGAAAGGTAGGTTATTGGCCCGATTTGAAGAATCCCAAAAGGTTCACGGAGAAAGTCCAATCGCGCAAGCTGCACGACAGGGATCCGCGCCTTCCGGTTCTGATCGACAAGGTGCTGGTGAAGGACCATGTGCGGAACAAACTCGGGGATGCCTGGGTCAACCCCACCCTATGGTCCGGCAAGAAGTTGCCGCCCGTGGCCGAGCGCAGTTGGACAGTACCTTATGTCATCAAGCCCCATCATGCTTCCACATGGATGATTTTCGTAAAAGAGTCCGTGTGCGACTGGAGTGCGATCGAAGCGGCGTGCGATCAATGGATGAAGACTCGTTGGGATCCCCTTTTGCTGGAATGGGCGTACAGCCAGATCGACCCCAAGATTCTTATTGAGCCCTATCTTGGACCGCCCGTAGAAACGCCCCTCGATTACAAGTTTTACGTGTTTTCCGGCCGTGCCGAATACATTGCCGCTGACACAGACAAGTCAACCTGCACCAAGCGCCGCTTCTTCAATCGAGACTGGGTTCCACAACAACTTCAACTGAGCTGGCCAAGGGAGTTCCGGGACATACCGAAGCCCAGACACCTCGGGGCGATGCTGGAAGCAGCAGAGATACTGGGAACGGGTTTTTCCTTCGTGCGCATTGACCTATACGATGTCGACAGGCCTATGTTTGGCGAGATGACCTTTTACCCGGGGTCGGGTTACGGACCTTTCGATCCGCAGTCGTTCGACTGGGCATTCGGACGGCTCTGGGTCCTTCCGGATCGACCGTCGCATTAAGAGCGGGGTAGCGGACAGTGCTTTTCTGGCCGGTTGGCAACTACCTCATCATCTATCGAGCTGCGGGAAGTCTTGTGGAGGTTGTCGCAATTGTCCACGGGAAGCGGGACATTCCAGGATTTCTGATCCGACGAACCGCTGAATAAGGTGGCCTGCTTTCCGCCTGCTGCTTACTGCTCTGCTGGCGCCTGGCGATAGAACGTCAGTTGCGCGTCGCCGTGGCGAAGCAGGCGGGTGCGGCGGAGGGTGAGGTAATTCTCTTCCAGTTGAATATGCTTCGAGTGCTCGGCGATGACGATGGACGTGGGCAACAGCAGCGACCCTCGGGCGAGTTGCCGCAGCGTGTGGTGGTACTCGCGAATCTCTTCGTAAGGCGGGTCAAGGAAGACCATGTCGAAGCGCTCACCTTCACGCTCCAGCCGCTCCAAGCCCGTCAGCACGGCGCAGGTCATCAGCGCGTATCCGGAATCGATCTCGAGCGCGGCTAGATTTTCCCGGATCAGTTGGTAAGCGGCGCGGTGATGCTCGATGAAGACCACATCGCGCGCGCCGCGGCTCAAGGCTTCGATGCCCACCGCGCCCGTGCCCGCATAGGCATCAAGAAAGGTCGAGCCCTCCACGCTGGGGCCGAGGACGTCAAACAAGGTTTCGCGCAACTGGTCGGTGGTGGGACGCAGATTCCCGCCCTTCAAAGTGCGCAAGCGAAGACCGCGGTATGTGCCGGCAATTATTCTCATAATCGGGTCATTTGGTCATCGGGTCATTGAATCATTTGGTCATTCGGCCAATTGCTTTACTGGGTTGTTCGGTGATGAGATGGTTCATTGACTCACGGTAATGTCAGCGTTTTTCAATGACTCAATGAATCAATGACCAAATGAATCAATTATGCCACGCTCGCCAGGCCGTAGCGGCGCGGCCACTCGGTGCGCAGATACGTGACGAAGGTTTCCAATTCTTCCGGCGAAGGTGGGTTCGCGACAAATTCCGCCGCCTCGCGCTTGGCCC
>PLWR01000338.1 GCA_003165615.1 Acidobacteriota bacterium
TCTTCTCGGCCTTGGCGGCGTATTGCCCAGTGATGGCGGCGATTTCTTCGAGGCTCAGTTTATCGGCCTTGCGGACGACCGGCAGAAAAAGCCCATCGTCAGTTCCCAGGGCGAAGCCGATGTTGATTTCCCGCCGGCGCAGCGAGTCACCTTCGAGCAGCGAGTTCAAATCGGGGTGCGCGGCGAGCGTCCGGGCGGTGGCGAATAGAATCAGATCGTTAACCGAAACGGGGGTTCCCGCAGCTTTGAGGGCATTCTTCTTCCGCAATGCCGCCGCCATCTCCATCTGCATGGTGACGCTGAATTCGGGAATCTCCTGTTTGCTGCGCACAACGGTGCGGGCAATCGCCTTCCTCATGGAAGAAAGCGCAACCACGTCGCCAGTGATGGGCGCAGGCGCAGGCGCAGCCACCTTGGCCGTTGCGGCGCGCAACACATCTTCCTTCTCGATGCGCCCATCGGGGCCGGTTCCCTGAATCGTCGCCAATTCGATGCCTTTTTCCTGGGCCAATCGGCGGGCAAGGGGTGAGGCTTTTACTCTCTGGTCAGTTCCTTTGGAACTGGCTTGCGGTGCAGGGGCAGCAGCGGGCTCTGGGACGGTGGGCGCAACTGGCGCGGAGGGCGTCGATCCTGGTTGAGTAATACCTTTGATGAAGGCCTCGATTTCTGCTGCCGATTCGTTGCCTTCACCTATGACCGCAATCAGGTGAGTGGCGGGGACCTTCTCGTCGGCGGCGAACAGGCTGCGCAGCAGCACCCCCGTGGCGGGCGATTCCACATCCATGGTGGCCTTGTCGGTTTCGATCTCGAGCAGGATCTCGCCGGTCGCGACCCGCTCGCCCGGTTGCTTCTTCCAGGAGACGATCTTGCCTTCTTCCATCTCCGCACCGGTTTTCGGCATGATGACTTGGCTAAGCGCCATGTGATTCCACCTTCGTTGAATTTTTGCCCCGAGGCGGCGGAGCCGCGACTCGTGTTGGTTCACACAGAGGGGACAGAGAAAAGCTCACGGAGTTCACGGAGAAGACTGCCAAGACTCTCTGTGTGCCTTTCTCTGTGCCCTCCGTGCGAAACGCTTTTAAGAAGGGGGCCCTAAGCCGCCGGGACAGCCCACTTGCGCGCGGCCAGCACGGTATCAACAATGCGGCGCACCGAGGGGATGGTTTCCTGCTCCAACACGCGCGCAAAGGGAATCGGCGTATCCTTGGCGCTGATGCGGATGGGAGGCATGTCGAGAAATTCGAAACAATGCTCGGCAACCCTCGCCACCATTTCAGCGGCAATTCCGCATTGGGGATAGCCTTCTTCAACATACACGAAGCGGTTGGTTTTCTCCACGCTGGCTTGGATGGCGCCGAAGTCCATGGGGCGAAGGGTGCGCATATCGATGACCTCCGCTTCGACGCCCTTCTTGGCCAATTCCGCCGCCGCATCCAGGCAATTGAGCACCTGGCGCGAGTGCGAGGCGATGGTGATGTCTGTGCCCTCGCGTTTGATTTCCGCCTTCCCCAGGGGGATCAGGAACTCGGGCTCCGCGCCAGGAACGTCCCCTTTGGTGTTGTAGAGCAGTTTGTGCTCGATGAACATCACGGGGTTGTTATCGCGAATCGCGGATTTCAGCAGACCCTTGGCGTCGCGCGGCGTCGCCGGCATGACCACCTTCAAGCCCGGCACATGGGTGAACCATGCTTCCAGGCTCTGCGAATGCTGTGCTGCATAGCCTTTGCCCGCCCCCGCCTGCGTGCGGATAACCAGGGGCACCTGGGTCTGCCCGCCCAACATGTATCGAACCTTGGCGACCTGGTTCAGGATCTGATCCATGCATACGCCGGAAAAGTCGATGAACATCAGCTCGGCAATAGGACGCTGCCCGGTGAGCGCCATACCCAGGCCGGAACCGATGATGGCCGCTTCGCTGATCGGCGTATCGATCACCCGGCCCGCTCCAAATTCCTCAAACAAGCCCTTGCTCGCGCCCATGGCGCCGCCGAACTTGCCTACATCTTCGCCAATCAGAACGACACGGTCATCCCGGCGCATTTCTTCCGCCATGGCTTCTATAATGGCTTCCCGATAAGTTTTCTCGGCCACGTTACTCCTCGGTATAAACGTATAGGTTTGACTCCGATGCCTTGGGGTCAGGGCTGGCTTCCGCAAATGCGACGCCCGCCGCTACTTCCTTTGCAATCTCTTGATCCACTTCCGCTAATTCCGCCTCCGTGGCCGCACCCTCGGCAATCAGCTTCAGGCGATAGCCGGCCACCGGGTCGCGCTTCCACCATTCCTGCTCTTCCTCGCGCGTGCGGTAGGGGCGATGGTCAGACGCTCCATGCCCAAAATAACGATAGGTACGAATTTCCAAAAGCGTGGGACCTTCGCCGGCGCGAGCCCGGGCCACTGCATCCACGGCTGCCGCGCGCACGGCTTCCACGTCCATCCCGTCGATGGAAAAGCCCGGCATCGCGTAGCCCTTGGCTCGGTCCGCCAGCGTTGCCGTGGCGGAGACTTTACCGATAGGAGTGGAAAGTCCGTAAAGATTGTTTTCACACACCCAGACGATGGGCAGATGGAACGCCTTCGACATGTTCATGGCTTCATGAAATGCGCCCTGGTTGGTGGCGGCGTCGCCAAAGAAACAGACCACCACTTGCTTGGTCTTGCGTTTTTGGATGGACAATCCCGCGCCGAGAGCAATCGGTAACCCTGCCCCGACAATGCCATTGGCGCCAAGGTTCCCCATGGAAACATCGGCGATGTGCATGGAGCCGCCCCGGCCATGGCAGTAGCCGGTTTCCTTGCCGAATAATTCCGCGTACATCTTGCCCATCTCCGCGCCCTTGGCCAGGCAATGGCCGTGGCCCCGATGCGTGGAAAGAATGTAGTCATCCACATTCAGGGCGGAAATCACCCCGGCGGCGGATGCCTCTTCCCCAATGCACAGATGGGGCGACATGCCGGTCAACTTCGCGGATTTATAAAGCTCGTGGGTCTTTTCCTCGAACTTGCGGATGCGGGTCATCTGCCGGTAAAGTGATTTCCGGATTTCCGGACTTAACTTGGAATCAGTATTGGTCATGTAATAAACCGCCTCTGCGGTGAATATTCCGTGAAATTTCTTGCAATCATCGTAGGGCCGAACGGCGTTCGGCCCAGGGCCAGCGCCCCAACAAATCCTACCCGTGAAGCTCCGACCGGTTCTGCACCAGGCGCTTCAACTCGTCAGCGATCATGTGATTAATCATCAGGTGAACGTCTTCCACCTGGACCATCTTCTGGCACGGAACGATGATGTTGATGTCAGCGATGGCGCGAGCCTTGCCGCCCTGGAATCCGCTGTAGCAGATCGTGGTGGCCCCGATTTTCTTCGCTTCTTCAAAGGCCAGCAGAATGTTCTTGGAGTTGCCACTTCCCGAGATGCCGATGACCACGTCGCCGGGCTTTACCCAGTTGATCACCTGCTCGCTGAAGATGTAATCAAAACCCATGTCGTTGCCGATGCCGGTGACAAACGAGGCGCTGTCATTCAGGCAAGCGGTGCGGAAGCGCAGCTTTTGCGCCACCACCGCTTTTTTGTCATCGGAGCTGACCGTGTGCTTGGCGAGGTCATTGATCATGTGCGAGGCGGTGTTGCAATGGCCGCCGTTTCCCATGGTGAAAATGCTTCCCCCCGCCTGAACGTTTTTCCAGAGGACGTCAACGGTCTGGGAAATGGCATCCCAGGGTAGATCGTCCAGCACCTTTTGCAGGCCGTGGGCATAAGCTTGCAGATTCGCTTTGTAATCCATGAGCAAGACTCCCGTGTTGAACTTCGGCTGTAGCGCCGGCATCCTGCCGGCAAATGCCGCCAAGATGGCGGCGCTACGTCGTCACTACATTAACTTAAACCATACCTTTGTTGCAGGGCGGTTTGCAAGGCTGTGAGTTTGCGAGATTGCGCCAGGGCGTAGAGCGCCTGGGCATGTCCGCCAGGGTTGTCCATGAATGCGGCGGCATCGCCCGATCGCCACACCTCCACGGCTTCCCGCATCGCTTGCGCACCCAGTTTGGAATCCGGGTGGCCGCTCGCGTCGGTTATGGAATTGATGGCCGAGCCCGCCAGGTAAAGCGCCTGTCCTTTGGGAAGGTTCTTCGCCACATCCGCCAGATTCAGGATGATGTTGCCCTGATCCAAACCGCCTGCCCGCGCAATCATGACCGGCTTGATGTGCTCCGCTGGTTTGGTCAAAGCCTCTTCACACTTGTGCCACTCCAGTCCTTGTGGCCGCAGCAAAGGTTCGCTGGAAGTGAGCGGCGCGGTCTGCCGAAAGTCAATTCCATCCAGGCGCGCCATGAAATCCAGGACTTCGCGCCACACATGATTGGTGCGCGTGGAAATTCCGCTGTTGTGACCATAGAGCGCTGGCGGGGCGGCGTATTTCGCCGTCAGGTCGCGAACCGCACGCACGCTTCCGCCCGTAAACTGCTCGCTGAACATCAGTCCATTGACGCCGGTTTCCAGAACCTGTTTGACGATATCGAGCAACATTTGGGGGGGCGAGGTGACGTGGGGGGCAAAAATCAGACCCAGGCCTCCGCGCGTTTTGCTCAAACGTTTGATAACCTCAACGGACTTCCGTGCCCGCGAAACCACCGGGCAATAGGCAAGGTTGGGAAAGAGGTTTTCGTCTTCTTTGGCGAACAGGAAGAGGGTTTCACCAGCCACGCCTTCCACCAGAGCGGCAACTTCGTCGTCGGTGATTCCCGCCGTGGGCTTCAAAATCGTCCCAAAGGCAGGCTCGCCGTCAGGCCAGTGAGTTAATTCCCTGACGCCCGCGCATCCATANNCCGCAGACGCCTTCGCCTGCCATAAGATGAAGAATGTCGGTGGTGTAGTACTTGCCGTCGGCATGCTCGAACAGTTTGTTGGGAAAAGCGACGCGAACCAGGCCTACCTTGTCAGATCCGTCCCAGGGCAGGATGCCTTCCACGCGGCCCGTACAGATGTCGAGAAGCGACCCCGGGGTGGCGTGCTTGGTTCCGGTGGTCATGTGGTAGGAAATCAGCTTGCCGGCTTTGGCGAGCGATACCGTGCGGGGGCGCAGGAAGTAGGTCGCCACAATGGCGTCAGGGTCGGCGGGAACATCCGACCAGAAATGGGCTTCATTATAAACGCGCTGGCGGATTGCCGCTTCGCGCTGGTCTACATCAATGAGGACGTTATCATCTGTGGGCATGAGTGGCTGACTCTTCAATCGGGGGAGATTGCCATCAACATCGAATAGCTAGTATAAGGACCTTCAAGGGAAAATTCAAGAGACTCGCGCATTAAATAAAACAAATCGCGCAATTGTTTTGCGCGATTTTGTCCGGAGGGATTCCCGCCCCCATAAATTGAACCGTCCTCCGGCGTGAAGATGCTGATCCAAAGACATTGGACGGGAAGGTGAAAATCGCCGCTAACTCCTTGCTTATCATAGAGTAATACCGAAAAATCGATAGCCCCTTTATTTTCATAAACTCATTGGGAGAACTTTTTTTGCCCCTTTGTTTTCAATAACTCATTGGGAGCAACCTTCATTTTTAATTTCTTTTTGTGTTCGGTTGATTTCAAGACCGCGTTCATGAGTTGGAGTGACTTTCGTGGGGGCGCCCGCCATGCGTCTGGCCTTCATCGCAAACCTAGCCTATAGCCTATTGGCTCGATTTGTCAAGAGACATTATGTCCCTGCATGCTTTTAGAGTCGACAGGGAGAAGACCCGCAGACCTCCGCTTTTGAGGTCTGCGGGTCTTCCCTTGACTCATGCACCATGCCTGCGGTTTGGCGACGGTCTTCGAGATTATAGGCTTTGGCAAGGTAAGAGCCGCGGACCTCAAAAGCGGACGCGCTACCTCTATCGGTTATGTTGTGAGTAGCTCGATGTTGAGCGTGCGCAGGACATCCAAGGCTTCTTCCGGAACGGGAGCATCCGTGACGATGGTGCGGACGACGTTCAGGGGGATCATGGAGATCAGCGAGGGCTTGCCAAATTTGCTCCGGTCGGCAACCAGAATCACCTGCTCGCTGCGCGAAACGGCGGTGCGTTTGATCGGCACTTCTTCCAGCGCCGACATGGTCAGGGCCTGATGCTTGAAATCGATTCCGGCCGTGGCCAGAATCATTTTGCGATATTGCAACGAGCGGATGGCGTCCTCCGCCATGGGGCCAATCAGGCTCCGCGTGTGCTGCAAATAGCGCCCGCCCACCACAAATAAGGTCACTCCGCGCGCCGAGCGCAAAACTTCCGCTGCCGGGAGTGAATTCGTGGCCACCACCAGCGAGTTGTGGTTCACCAATTCCTGCGCCACCATGTAAGAGGTGGTGCCGGCGTCCAGGAAAAGCGTGTCTCCGTTCTTTACCAGGGATGCGGCGCGGGCGGCAATTTTGCGCTTGGCTTCCATGTGGAAGTTCATGCGCAGGCCGAAATCCACTTCCACGCCCTCGCGCCCTTGCTCGGGATAAGCTCCGCCATGCACCCGCCGCGCCGTGCCTTCCGACTCCAGCTTCTGGAGGTCGCGCCGGATGGTGGCGGTGTCGGCGCTCAACTGCTTGGACAACTCTCCCACATCCACATACCCGTGCTCCAGCAGCAACTCGCAGATGCGTTGCCGGCGCGCCATGCCATCGGTTCTTCGGCCATCGAGTTTGTTCAGCATGGAAGATCCGCTTTCCGAAATCGACACATCATGCCGCTATCATATTACAATTACGGAGAATTATTGAGGGGGACATGAAGAGAAGCTTCACCACAGAGACACAGAGGCTCACAGAGAAAAGCGTGGGTAACAAGAGCAAGTCAAAAGGCAAA
>PLWR01000486.1:0-2937 GCA_003165615.1 Acidobacteriota bacterium
TGCCAAAGGCGGGAATTCCGTCCCAATACGGCCCGAGAATAAAGGGTGGAAATGGCAGGCGAATCACATGCCGGGGCGCGGGCATGGTCCACTCGCCCTTCAGGTACTCAAGGAATCCCCTGTCATTAGGAATCCATGGGCAAGTAACCTTCACCACCAGCAGATTCTCTTCTCCATACTTCAGCTTCCGGCTCACGTCGAAGGAGAATGACGTGTAGGCGCCTTCGTGTTCGCCCAGCTTTTCGCCGTTCAGCCACACGGTGGAGAAGTAGTCCACGCCATCAAAGACCAGGCGCATGAGCTTGCCGTCGTCGGCCTTGGGCGCCACAAACCGTTTGCGGTACCACCATTCCTTCTCGTTCACCAGGGTCAACTGCTTGCTTTGATAGTAGAGATCCATGCCCTGGAGGCCGATCTGTAACTGCACCTCTCCCGGAACCTTTACGGTGGAAAAACTATGGTCATCGAAGGCGGGACGATACACCTCCTGCGCCTCGCCTTTGTCCATGGCGAATGAGCCGAGTTTCCAATCCGCCCCACTCAAAAGTGTTTCAGTCGTGGCGGAAACGGAAAGAAGCTGTCTTGGCGATTGCGCGCTGGAAGGATTCGGTGAAAGGATGACGAGAAGAATAATCAGCAAGAACGGCAGGATTGCGAGTCTTGCTAAATTGCGGTTCATAGGCAGAGGGTCCATTCGGCGGGATGCCGCAGGGGGCAGCAGAACATTGTTGTGGCCAGAACTACCTTGGCCGGAAATTCCTTTTCGGTTCCCGCGCCGGAGAGTATACACCGTAAGGCCTCTTCTGATGACAGCTACCCGATGGCCCCTCGAACCCCCTCACCCGTTTCGCCCTAGTCGATGAAAGCGCCGAAGAATACGCAAAGGCAAGCCAAAAGGTCAAGCCGCGTCCGGCTTACTCCTGGTATCGGATGTAGACGGTCTTCCTTTGCAGATATTCTTCCAGGCCGTACTTGCCGTCGTCGCCGCCGATGCCGCTTTCCTTCCAGCCGCCATGGAATCCATGAATCGATTCCCCCGGGCCGCGATTGATATAGAGTTCCCCGACCTCCATATCGCGGACGGCGCGCAGGATGCGATTCATATCGTTGGTGAAGAGATAGGCGGCCAGCCCGTAGGTGGAATCATTCGCCAGCTTCAAGCCTTCTTCGAAATCACCGAATTCCATGATCGGGATCACCGGCCCGAACACCTCTTCCTGCATGATTCTCATATCCTGTCGAACATTGGTGATCACGGTCGGTTCATACCAATAGCCGCTCTTGAAAGCGTCGCCGCCCGGCCGTTTTCCGCCCACCACCACTTCCGCTCCGCCCTTGCGGGCCTCTTCCACGTAACGCTCGACCTTCTCCAATTCCGGCAGATTCACTTTCGGGCCCAAGGTCACGCCCACGTCGAGAGGGTTGCCAATCTTCAGTTTCGCCACCTCCTCCAGGAAGCGAGTAATGAATTTGTCAGCGATGCGCTTGTGTACATAGGTCCGCTCGTTGCAGATGCAGGTCTGGCCGCAGTTGAAGAAGCGGGCGAACACGGCAGTCTTCACCGCCGATTCCAGGTCGGCGTCGTCCATCACGATGAAGGGCGCCTTGCCTCCCATTTCCAGCGATACCACCTTCACCGTGTCAGCAGCGGCGTGGGAAATGCGCTTGCCCGTTTCCACGCTGCCGGTAAAGGTGATCAGGCGCGGAATGGGATTTCTGACCAAGGCTTCGCCGACGATCTCGCCCGTTCCCGTCAACACACTGAAAACTCCTTCCGGGACGCCGGCCTCCACCGCGAGCTTGGCCAACTCCAGAGCAGACAGGGGAGTGTCCTCATGCGGCTTGAGCACCAGGGTATTGCCCGCGATCAGGGCGGGCGCCGCCTTGCGCAGCGTCAGGGCCGAGGGATAATTCCAGGGAATGATCCCCACCACCACGCCCACCGGCTGCGGCACAATCCAAAGTTGTTCGTTGGGTTTGTCCGCCGGCACGATATCGCCTTCGATGCGGCGGTCAAACTCGGCATAGTACCCGAGCCAGCTTCGCCCGAAATCGATTTCACCCAGGGCTTCGGGAAGCGGCTTCCCTTCTTCCTGCGAAAGGATCTCGGCCAGGCGCGGCTTGTTCTTATCCACCAGCTCCGCCCAGCGGCGCAGGATATTCCCGCGCTCCACGCCCGTCCGCCGCGACCAGGGACGCTGCGCCTGGGCGGCGGCTTTGAGCGCCCGGTCAGCGTCCGCGGCGGAGGCCACCGGCACCGTCGCCATAACCTTCTCGTTCGCGGGATTCAGCACCGGCATGCTTTCCGCGCCACTCTCCCACTTTCCCTCAATCAACATTTGATAGTTCGTCATCTGAAACCCCCTCCTGGTGAGTGTTGCATAATATAGTGACAGTTCCGAAGCAGCGCCGGCATCTTGCCGGCATCGGAAAATGCCGCCAGGATGGCGGCGCTACGGAGCATTGGTGTTACTCTATTCTGAAATCCTCAATAAGTTTCCTTGCACGCTATTGAGACCGGCATGAGTTCTTGGTCATGGCCCTGTAGCGGCGGTCTATGACCGCCGCCTGGAGTTTCTACATTTTTGGGGCGGCAAGCTAACACGGCGACGCCCGGAACTCCCCTGAGCGGGGTGGAAGGGCCGCTCACCACTCCACCCGGACAGGGCTTCCCCAGCGCCATATTAATCTGCGAGCGACGCCGAGCGCAACTCCGCGGTTTGGCCGTCATTCGGAGCTTGAGTTTTGGGACGACGCGCCAAAAGCACGGGTAGGCCGTATTACGACCAGGTGGATCGAATTGATTGTCATTAGCACGGCCGACCGGGCGGTCAACCTACGAGCGCAGAGGTAAGCGAAGTTCGCTTTCCTCTGCGCCTCGGAAAATCGGATTCTCGACCTTTTCATTGCCAGGCAATGAGAAAGGGCCGCGGAGGA
>PLWR01000486.1:2970-3111 GCA_003165615.1 Acidobacteriota bacterium
ACGGGAGATGATACGGACAATCCGCCACAAGGGACTGAAACGGCTCTTCGAGCATGACGACCCGAGCGGCGTAAACCCGGAACACGTCGGCAAACTGCGAAATATTCTGGCGACGCTACACGCGGCCCCGACCGTTGCCCA
>PLWR01000649.1 GCA_003165615.1 Acidobacteriota bacterium
CGTCAGGGCAGGCTTCGACCGCCGCTACAGATGGGCGCTTTCACACAGTCTCTTGCTGGCCTCGTCACGCCGGGGTAGGGCGTCGGGCGAGTTGATGAAACAGAAGCAGAATCTCAGAATCTGGATTATTTCCGAGGAGGACAGTCGTGAGTGGAAGGAGCGGCACTGCCACGTGCGCCCAAGGCGCAAACCCCAGCCCGATTAAGAGAGGCCGACGCCTCCCGTATTGCCTGCTATTGATTGCACTATTGCTCGGCGCAGCACTATTGAAAAAAGACGGGGGCATGGGATTCCCCACGGCCCCATCTCGTTCCAAGGCCCAATGGACACATCTCTACGCCACCCTGCCGCTGAGTTTCGAAGCGAATCGTGGGCAAACTGACCCGAGCGTGAGATTCCTTTCGCGGGGGCAAGGATACGCCTTGTTCCTGACTGGCCGCGAGGCCGTGCTGACGTTGAAGCCGTCAGTTGTCGGTGGCCGGTTGCCGGTGATAACAAAGGCAGGGCTACGGACAACGGACAACGGACCAGGGACCACGGACGCGGTTCTTCGCATGCAATTGCTTGGTGCAAATACCAACGCCCAAGCAACGGGCGCGGAGGAATTGCCGGGCAAAGCCAATTACTTCCTTGGCAACAACCCCAGCAAGTGGCGTACGAACGTCCCCACGTATGCCAAGGTCAGGTACGAGGGCGTTTATCCTGGCGTCGACCTGGTTTATTACGGCACCCGGGAGGGAAAACTTGAATACGACTTTGTGGTCGCGCCGGGCGCCGACCCCCAGGCCATCGCGCTGAGATTCGAGACGCCAGGACATAACCCGTTGAAGGTCAACCCCCAGGGTGATCTTGTGGTGGCGCTTCCCTCCGGCAATGTGCAATTCCACAAGCCCGTGGTGTACCAAACGGCATCGGACAGCTTGCAGCGGACCCCGGATCCCGGGCCACGGACACCCATTGAGGGTCATTACGCCCTGGATGCGCAAAACAACGTTCACTTTGAGCTTGGTCCATATGACCACAACCGGCCGCTGGTCATTGACCCGGTTCTCATTTATGCCACTTACATAGGCGGTAGCGGAGGCGACATCGGGTACTCCATCGCGGTCGACTCCAATGATGACGCTTACATCTGCGGTGTCACAAACTCGAATGACTTCCCCACAAAGGGGGCGGAACAGGGCGCCAACAAAGGAAATGGCGATGCCTTCGTGACGAAAATAAATAACGCCGGCACCCAACTTATCTACTCCACCTATTTTGGCGGCAGCGGAACCGACACCGCCACGGCCCTTGCCGTGAGCTCCGGAGTCGTCTACCTCACGGGGTACACCTCCTCGGTGAACTTCCCCACCCAAGCACCCGCGGGCGTTGGCACTACCAATCCTTTCCAAGTGAGCTACGGCGGCGGCGCCACCGACGCCTTCGTCGCCCAATTCGATGCCACCGGCAGCATCCTGGTCTATTCTTCCTATCTGGGAGGCAGCGGCGCCGATTACGGCCAGGGCATCGCCGTCGATTCCGCCGGCAATGCCTATGTAACAGGCTCAACCCAGTCATCAAATTTCCCTACCATGAATGCGCTGCAACCCAGTAACGCCGGGGGAGAGGATGCTTTTGTCACCAAGGTGAATGTCACTGGCGAGCAGATTCTTTATTCCACCTATCTGGGTGGAACCCAGGCGGATGTGGCACAGAGCATTCAGTTGGATGGCGCCAACAATATGTACATTACCGGCTACACCTTTTCGCCGAACTTTCCCCTGGCCTCGCCCCTGCAAAGCACCATCGGGGGCGGAGCGGATGCCTTTGTTTGCGAGCTGAACGCGGCGGGCACAGCCCTGACTTTCTCCACTTTCCTGGGCGGCTCAGGTGATGATCGTGCCTACGGGCTTGCTTTGGACGGATCCAAAAATGTTTATGTCACGGGGGCGACGAGTTCAACGAATTTCCCCACCACCGGCGGCTCCTTCCAGCCCTCGCTGCATGGCTCTTCTAATGCCTTCGTGAGCAAACTTAACCCCGCCGGATCTTCTCTGCTCTATTCGACGTTTCTGGGGGGTACGGGGGTCGATCAAGGGAACTCCATCGCGGTGATTCCCAGCGGAACCAACGCCGGAGTTGTCTACGTTACGGGCTTCACCGAGTCCGCTGACTTCCCCACATATAATCCCATTCAATCCGTTTTGGGACTCAGTAACAACAACTTATGCGGGCAAAGTCCCTGCGCCGATGCCTTCCTCACCGAGTTCACTGCCGACGGAACTGCGGTGACCTTCTCCACCTACCTGGGTGGCAATGGCCCTGACTTTGGCCAGTCCATCGCCCTTGATAGCACCCCGGACCCCTACATCACCGGCAGTACGTCTTCCACCAACTTCCCCACCGATTCTCCGTCCGTTCCGGGAACCACTTATGTGCCACCCTATAACTCCGCCCTTACCGGGACGGCCGGCAATGCGTTTATCGCCAAACTCGATTCCGGCAATGGCCCCAACATCTCTCTGGTGCCTTCCAAATTGAATTTCGGAAACGAGACCATCAGTGTCGCCAGCGCGTTGCAACCGGTTACCATTTTCAACCCCAGCACCGCGCCCCTGGTGATTACCCAGATTCAAGTAGGACTAGTGGGGCTGTCCACCACCGTGTTTACGGAATCGGACAACTGCGTGGGCACCATCAACCCCGGCAGCTTCTGCACCATGAACGTGGTCTTTACGCCCAACATTGTAGGCAGCGTCAGCGATCAAATCACCATCACCGACAATGCCGGTAATGCCGCTGGGACCGAGCAAACGGTTAACGTGACGGGGGCCGGGGTGACGGCGGCTACTGCCGTAACCGTGGCGCCCACCAGCCTTTCCTTCTCCAGTCAGAATGTGGGAACCATCAGCCCGCCCCAATCCGTCACCATTACCAATACCGGCACGCAGGTGTTAAATATTACCCATATCGCGATAAGCCCCAGCACCGACTTTCAGGAGACCGATACCTGCGGCACCCTGGATTACACCCTCAGTGTAGGACAGAGCTGCACGGCGAGTGTGACGTTTAGCCCTTCGGCCAGCGGCAACCGTACCGCCGGGTTGGAGTTCAGCGATAACGCCACGGGCAGTCCCCAAACCGTATTGCTGACCGGGATCGGCGCCGCGGAGTTCAGCCTCAGCTTGGCGGCAGCCACCACCGCCTGCCCAAACCCCACGCTGATCGGCAACACCCAGACGTGCTTCAACATCGTCGCCAATGGGCCTACCAGTTTCCCCGGGGCCATTACCCTGGCTTGCTCCACCGGCACCACCTGCCAATTCCTCACGAACCCCGTTTTTGTTGGCGGGAACAGTAAGCTGATCGTCAGCAACCTCACCACCAGCATGGCCAACCCTTATGCCTTCCAGGTGACCGGGACCAGCGGTACGCAAACGACATCGCTACAGGTCAACCTCGGGTTTGAAGACTTTGTCTTGACGGCCACTCCATCAAGTGAAGTCATTCAGTCGGGCACCAATGCAAAGTACACCATCCTCATTAATCCCCTGAACGGCTTTGACAATCAAATCCAACTAGCGTTCTACCAGGCGTCGCCGTCGCTGGCGGATGCTACCTACACTTGGAGTAATTCCCAGCCCACTCCCAATGGCCCCACCCAGGTCACCCTGAGTATCGCCACGGTGAAGTATGTTCCGACCACTACGCATATTTTTCCTGGCTTCCCCAAGGGCAAGCTTCCACCCTTGATTTTCGGACTCCTCTGCCTTGCCGGGCTGGCGTCTTTGGCCTTGGGCAACAAACGCCGAGGCCGCCAGGGATGGCTGGGGTCAGGATGGCTGGGACTACGCCTGGCTACGCTTAGCCTGATTCTGGCGCTCAATTTGGCGATGGCGGCTTGCCGCTCGTCAGTCCTGGTCATCTCCGGAACAGCCACCGGGAACTACGTCATTACCATCCAGGGTACATTGCTGGCGAACACCGCGGTGGTGCGTTACTGCACGCTGGACTTGTCTACAACCACCACGGCGCCTTAAACGCTGCCCGAGAGGCAGCTAGCTCCTCGGAATCGAACCCCTTAACCACAGCAGCCGGGCTTAGGCCCGGCTGTTGCGTTTTGGGACACATCTTTCGCGAGAGCCGGCGATGGAGCGCCGACCGGCGCTTGTCCCGACATGGTCGGGAGGCCGGCATTTCCGCAAACGCTCGATGCACCGCTGTAGCGCCGCCATCTTGGCGGCTCTGAGCCGGCTGGAAGCCGGCGCTACACCCGAAATTAGGACACTACCGGTTGGCCGGTGCTGGTGTCATTTGGAATGGGATCCCTTTCGAAACGCCCGTGTTTCGCAAATGACACCAGTACCCGGTTGGCCCCAGTGGTTGACTTTCTGTCTGAGGGATTTTATAGTTATTTTGAATGGTGATTTCTCCGGGTCTAGACGCATTTATGTTTGGCTATAACATCTATTTTAATCATATCGAACCCCATGTGCCCAGATGGGTCCACAGGTCGCTACGGAGCGTTTGGCGGCGTTTTCTCGATTTCCACCCCGCTGCATCCCTCCCCTCCGCGGAACTCACGGAGCGGCCCCTTTACACCTTGGGATCTCTGACCACCCGGCTCTTCCTGTGGCGCATTAAAGCCTTCCCCACCCGCTGGTTGGGACCACGATGGCGGCGCAAGGGGAATATCGCTGAAATCGACATCACCTACAGTTGCAACCTGAAATGCTTCAACTGCAATCGCTCGTGCGAACAGGACCCCAGTAACGACGGCATGTCGGTGGGACAGGTGCGCCAATTCCTGGAGGAGGGCCGGGCGAACCACGTTCAATGGAGGCACCTTCGCATTCTGGGAGGCGAACCCACTTCCCATCCACAGTTCTTGGAGATATTGAATTTGCTCCTGGAGTATCGCGATAGATACTTTCCCCAGACTCGCCTGATCCTCGTGACCAACGGCCACGGCGAGAGGGTAAACAGAATGCTCTCACTCGTGCCTCCCGGAATCGAGGTTGCCAATACCGCCAAGACCACCAAAGTCCAGACCGCCTTCAATACGTTTAATGTCGCTCCCATCGATATCAAGGAGTACGCCGGGGCGGATTTCTCCAACGCCTGTCCGGTGGTGAGCGTGTGCGGAATGGGAGTAACTCCCTACGGCTACTACCCCTGCGCTCAAGCGGGGGCCATTGATCGCACGTTTGGGTTGAATTTGGGACGCAAAGAGCTGCCCAAACCCGGCGACCCCATGAAAGACGAACTGCGTGCCTTCTGCGCCCTTTGCGGACAATTCAAGCCGCCCACAACCGAGCAACTGGACGGACCCGTCATGTCACCGACCTGGGCGCAGGCCTACGCGGCCTCCCACAAGAACCCGCCGAAACTCTCGCGGCTTCCAGAATCCCATGATCTTGTGCAAATCAGCCTTGAAAATGCCCAGCGATATTCCTCCGAACTCGACGAATCCCTGAAAAAAGCCTGAAGGCAACCGATAAACGATGCGTCAGCAAGGGCTTCTCACTCCCGCCTTTTGCCCTTTGCCTTTTGACTTCCTTTAACAGCTCCGCCGCGCCGTGCTACTATCGAAATGATTCCATGAGCGCGAGTGGAAAGAAGCAATAACCATGAAAGCTGTTTACCTTACCGGCATAAGACAAATGGAACTGCGCCAGGCGCCCACGCCTCATTTAGAGGGACCTCGTGACGTCCTGTTGCGGGTTGACTCCCTGGGCGTGTGCGGATCGGACATCCACTATTACACCCAGGGGAAGATCGGACCGCACACGGCGCCGTATCCCTTCATACTCGGGCATGAGCTTGCCGCCACCATCCTGGAAGTGGGCCCCGGGGTAAAGAGCCTCCACCCTGGCCAGCGGGTGGCCGTTGACCCCCTGATTCCTTGCGGCGAATGTGATCAGTGCCGCGCCCAACGGAAGCACACCTGCCGCAACCAGAAATTNNCCGGATTGTTTCCGGGCGCGCTGGTGGAATATCTGGTGATGCCCGCGGAATGTTGCAGCCCGGTTCCCGATTCCCTCAACGATGATCAGGTGGCAATGGTGGAACCGCTTTCCATAGGAGTGTACGCGGCGCAATTGGCTCCGCTCGCGCCCGGCGCTCGCGTGGGAA
>PLWR01000121.1 GCA_003165615.1 Acidobacteriota bacterium
GGCTTATACATCATGCCCAGGTAAAGCAAAAACATCACCAGGTCCCCCGGCGAGAGCTTGCCCGCCAGCACCAACCTTGCGCCATAGCCGAGCATCAAGCAGGTCCCGATCGCCACGATAACATCGACGATCGGCGCGAGCGTCCCCTTCAGATTGCGCGCCTGCAGGGCCGTCTCAACATTTTCCAGGCTCTGGCACTCAAAGCGGCGCTCCTCATAGTCTTCGCGGGCGAAGGCCTTGACCACGCGAATCGACGAGAAAACTTCCTGGACTATCGAAAGCAGTTCGCTCTCTTTTTTCCTTACGGCGCGCGAGGCTTTTTTGATGCGTCTCGTGAAGATGTAAACCACCAGGAAGAGCACGGGCGCAATGGCGAGGGAAATGAGCGTGAAACGCCAGTTTTTGTAAACCATGATTCCGATGATCCCCACAAGGGTGAGGACGCTGCTCAAAATGCCCAGCAGGGCTGTGGTGATGAACGTCTGTATGGCTTCGATGTCAGTCGTTACCCGGCCGATCAGGTCGCCGGTCCTTTTCTCGTCATGCTCGGCCAATGACAGGCGGTGAATGTGGTGATAGAGGGTACGCCGCAGGTCGTGCATCACCGATTGGCCGACGCTGGTGGTGAGATAGTTTTCGAGGTATGAACTGATGGCGCCCACAATGGCGATGACCGCCACGGCGAGCACCGCGAAGTTGAGGACAGCCAGTTTGTTAGGCCCGATCCAGCGGAGCGGTACGGCCATCCAGGTGGGCGGCTTTTTGGATTGGAGCAGGTAATCGAGAACGATTTTTAAGGGCCAGGGTTGAAGCACGTCGGTGGCGGCTTCACCCACCACCGCCAGCAAGGCCAGCGTCAGGGCTTTCCAGTGGGGCCGTAAGAAGTCGACGATGGTGCGACTCTTGTGCTGTTTGGCCGTCTCCGACGTCATCGTTATTCAACCTCTTGCCTTGCGGGATAGCTTGCCAATTGGATGTAGAGGCGGCTTTATGCCGCCATTTGGCGGGATAAACTCGCCGTTACATCCGCCGTGTGTCGAGATAAACTCGCCGCTACATCCACCATATGGCGGCGTAAAGCCGTCCCCAATGGATAAGGAAAAGCCGCAGCCCGACAAAACAGATCCGCGCTACCTTTCCTTTGGCTAATGCCCGGCTCGCCATTCTGACAACTTGTTCAACTGGGCGATTCTTCCCTCCACCACCTTGCTGAAACCTTCCACTTCCTCGGAGGGATATCCGGCAGCCCGGAACGCATCGCGCACCTGCTCAGGCGAGAGTTGGGCCAGCAGTTGCCCCATCCACTCGGCGTCCTTAATAGGAATCTTCTTGCCGATCCAGCGCAGCTCCAGCCGGCTGATGAACTCACCGGGGACGAAGATAAATATCGCCGCGGGCCGCGTCGGGAAGTTGAAATCCACGTAACGCTCCGTCACTTTGCTGATAAACCGGGAATGGCTGTAGGCCTTCAGGTTCCCTTTGGAGCCCGAGTGCGTCCAACTGCGCCCTGTGGTCCCAAAACTTGCGCCGAGGTCGCTTATCATGTAGAGGTGTTCCGGCCCCTGCGCCCCTTCGGAGTGCTTCATCTCGTAGACGGCGTTGTTCCCGTCCTTCAGGTCCCAGTTATTGATGAGGGCCATCATGACCCTCAGCCCGTTCAGTTCTTGTGTGTCGGTGAAAGGGTTGGAGCGCCACTGCCAGTCGCCGACCTTCTTCTCGTCTTTCAGATACCGCTTCAGCCGGACGTTCTGGAAAGTCCCTCCGGGCCCCACCTGGTTCTGTCCCCGGTGGAGATGGGCAGGCAGGTTTTCCACGTGCAAAACCGGCAGGAAATAATCTTCGTTGGCAGAATAGCCTACGGACCAGACCAGGCGCGAAGCCACGGTCTCCGGACGAGCCTCGGCCCCCAGCTTGACCTTCCACTTGATGCCGTTTTCATCGTGAACGTCAAACTTGGGGTTCGTTCCCTCCATGTCTTCCTTGACGAAGGTGAAGATGGTGTGTGGCGCGTGCTTTTCGCCCCCCGGCCCGAAAAACAGGTTGCGCGACCGGATGTCGCCAGGGCTGCGCCAGAGCACAGGATTTACGGAACTGGTGATTTCTTTTGCTGATCCCGTAGCCTTGCTTCTCTTTTTGGCGGTGGCAGCGGCGACGGAAGAGACCGATGTCGCTATCGCCAGAAGAATAAAAACAAGTTGTAGTTTCTTTTTCATGCTTGCGCCCTCGTGTTCTCGCTGCTGAGCTGGAAATTCCAACTTGGAATACCGGTCTCAGCGGGGTGTGTACACCCAACAAATTGGAGATACATAAACAACCTAACAACTAAAGACTTGCTTGTCTGTGCAATAGGGAACACCACGGGTGGGGGCTCGGGGGGCATAAGTAGGGGACGCGGCGGAGCCGCAAAAGAAAACCAAAAGGCAAATGGCAAATGTCAAAAGGCAAAAGTGGGTAGCGCGGAGTTAGGCGCAGTTTGCCTTACTCCGCGGCTTTTACCTTGGACGTCGGCCACCACGAACGCGATGTGCCAGGTCACCGAAACCGCCATCACTTCCGACTCCCCGCACGATTATACTGGCACCACCTATGACGGCATGGGCCGCGTCTGGACGGTTTCCAATCCTTGCCGGTCCATGAATGATTCCACCTACGGCCTGACAACTTATACCTACGATCCTTTGGGGCGCACCACCAGCGTTGCCAATCCCGACACCAGCGCCAGCCGGCGCAGAGAAAGGCAAACTGCGCCTACGTCTGCGCTCTGCCTTGCAAGGTCGTAGATTCTTGTTTTTTTAGCAAACAATTTGGTGTGCGTGTTGAAAGTCGCGGGTTCGATCCAAGAAACCCCTCATCCGCTTCGTACCTCAGCACCTTCTCCCCTGGGAGANNTCGTACCTCAGCACCTTCTCCCCTGAGAGAAGGTGGGAAATTAAACCACCCTCTCCCCCAAGCCGGCCGCCATTACGGCAGCAATGCCTTCACACGTGGCGGTGAGATTGGCGCGCTGCTCCTCCAGGGTGCCGCGTTCGCCGGGTTTGACCAGGGAATTGCCGCCAATGGCCACCACGGCGATAGGCATAACACGCCTTAGGAGAGCAGGGCCAGGAAAATGGCCTTCTGCATGTGCAGGCGATTTTCCGCCTGGTTATAGGCCAGAGAGCGCGGGGAGTCCATGACCTCGTCGGTCACTTCCTCGCCGCGGCGCGCCGGCTGGCAATGCATGAACAACGCTTGCGGGCCCGCCGTGCGCATGAGTTGGGAATTCACCTGATAGGGGCGAAAGATCTCCTGGCGAGTCTCCGCTTCATCCTCCTTGCCCACGCTCGTCCAGACATCCGTATAAACCACGTCTGCGCCCGCCACCGCCTCCGCCGGATCATGCGTCAAAGTGACGTCGCCGCCCTCGCGCTTGGCATCCGCCATCACCGACCGGTCCGGCTCATAACCCGGGGGTGTGGCAATACGCATGTGGGCGCCCAGGCGTGCCGCGCCGTAGATCAACGAATGTGCCACATTATTGCCGTCGCCCACCCAGGCAAGGGTTACATTCGCCAGACTGCCTTTACACTCGAGCAGCGTCAAGTAGTCGCTGAGCGCCTGGCAGGGATGCTCAAAATCAGAAAGGCCGTTGATGACCGGCACAGTAGCGTGCTCCGCCAGCTCAATTGCCGTCTGGTGCAGGTGTACGCGCGCCATAATGACGTCCACCCAGCGGGAAAGGTTGCGTGCCACATCCTTTACGGATTCACGCTTGCCCAGTCCCACCTCCTCTGCACTCAGGAGCAGCGCCCGTCCGCCCAATTGGCTGATTCCCAGTTCAAAGGTCACCCGGGTGTGCAGGCTCGCCTTCTCCAAAATCATCGCCAGTGTCCTGCCCTCCAGCGTGTTCTTGTAATGCGCGGGATCAGCCTTTACTTGATTCGCCAGCTTCAACAGGAAGTCAATCTCCGGCGGCGTCAGATCGTGGAGGGAAATCAGATGCCGATGCGCCAGGGTCGGCGGCCGCAAAAGGGGCGCCAATTGGTTCTCGGCGTGGGGGACAATTTTTAACTTATGCATAAATTCGCGATGGCCTCGGTGGTATGGAAGCAAGAGGCGGGCCATGAATTGCCCCGTCCCATGAAAATGACCTAACCCATTTGTTTGGAGTGCATTAATCGCATAAGCCTGAATTCGCCGGGCGTGGCCTATGGAAATTTGGGGAATTATCACGCTGTCGGGGCGGTGGGAAGGTGTCAGGTGTCACGTGTCGGGTGCTGGGGGGTTCGTAGTGGAAGATGGGAAAGGGTAAAGGATGAAGGGTAAGGGGCTCACTACAAAGTGCCCAGCGCGGCGGAGCCGCAAATGAAAACCAAAAGGCAAGTCACGAACCCGGGTGGCGCAGAGCGCAGCTCTACGTTCTCGTGGGGATTGCTGGCGGACTTGGCGCGGAGTCTCAACCAAGGTCCGGCAGAAGCGCTGATACGCAAATAGCCGGCGGCGGCGATAAGTTGCTGTTGGTGATCTACTGCAACGGGCCGGGCAGGAAGGGGCGTCCGCAGATGGGCGTCATAGGAATATCGGCGGGCATGGTCAGAGTCGTGAATCACAGACCTGCGCTCTGTGCCAGTCCGCCGGACTGTTGGTTTTTGTCTGTCCACTCCCACTGACACGCCGACTGGACATTGCATTCAGAGGCGGTCGAATATATGCTTCCGGCCTGGGGGAAAATCAAAGCGGAAATTCCCGTTAATACCTGCCGCGGAGCATGTTATGAATCGAGAACGGCGCGTTAGAACGATCGTAACTGTCTTCAGCCTACTGTTGTGGGTTGCTGGCATTACAGGTGGGGCGTATGCGGCAAACACCGAGAGGTTGTTTCCCGCGCGCCTCCCAGGTGCGCAATGGGAGGAATTCCGTGCCACCGCTTATACCAGGCCGGTCACCGGAATCATTTACCGGGGAGAGCCACGGCCGGTTTCAGGATTGCCCCTGGGGGGAATTGCCAGTGGCTACCTGGACCTGGAAACGGCCGGAACGTTTGGCTACAGTACGATCTTTAATCACCTGACTCCTCGCGGGGGCCCGCTCAACACCCCTTTCCTGGGGATTGCGGTTGCGGGAAAGACCTGGGTCCTTACCACTGGGCAAACCAAGCAGTACGATCCCGGGACTGGTCCGCCTCCGCCACCCGGACCCAATTTGGCAATCCGAGGTGTAGAGCAGGCGAAGAGCATCGACTATTGGGGGCATTATCCGATCGCCGATGTGGAGTACGAAGCATCTGCGCCAGTATCCATAGGGCTGCGGGCCTGGTCAGCGTTTATACCGGGAGATGCCAGGGTTTCAGACACGCCCGGAGCAGTTTTCGAAGTGCATCTGAGGAATGGCACGGGAGTGAGGCAGACGGGAACCGTGGCCTTCAGCCTTCCCGGATTCAGCGGGCATCAAAGTGCCCTGGATCCGGAGTTGTCAGGCCCCAATCCACGATATGCCAAGGTGCCGGCTACAGCCGAGAGGCAGTTCTTAGCTTATCTTCCCAAGCACAACATTGTACGTGAGGTGATTCAGGGCAACCCCAGCGGCGTGTGGGTGCGCGATCAGAACTGGAAGATGAGTTACGTGCTGGGGGTAATGGACGGGGAGAATCCTCGCGTGGGCGCGGACCTCGGTACCGATGGAAAGAGTTGGAGCAATATTGAGAAGCAGCTTCCCCAGAGCGTGCCGGAAACAGGGGGTGCTTCTCTGGCTGTGGATTTCAGGCTGGAGGCAGGGCAGACGAAGATTGTGCGGTTCGTGCTGGCATGGTATGCACCGGAGTGGAAGGGCGACGGCGCCCCGGATACGGCGGGGAACACGTACACGCGTATGTATGCGGCGCGCTATAGCAATGCCCTGGAGGTGGCGCGATTCCTGACCCGGGAGCATGAGAATTTACTGAAACGGATTATCCGCTGGCAGGGGGAGGTTTATGCTACGCCGGAAATCCCCGGCTGGCTTGCTGATTCACTGATCAACAACCTGTCCCTGATCGCGAAGACAGGGATGTGGGCCCAGGCGAAGCCACCGATTGGACCCTGGTGCAAACCGGAAGACGGGATTTTTGCCATGAATGAGTCTCCGCGCAGTTGTTCGCAGATGGATTCTTCGCCGAACAGCGCCGTAGGCAACCTTCCCCTGGTCTATTTTTTCCCCGCCTGCGAACGTTCGACTTTACGTGCGTTGAAGGAATACCAATTCAGTGACGGGCGTCCGCCCTTGACGTTGGGCAGCGGCGGGGGCGACAAGGGTTTCTACTTCGAAATGGTCTACCCGGGGCATGGCTACCAGTTGGTGATGCAGGGGTCCAACTACATGGTTCGCCTGGACCGCTACTGGAAGGTCACGGGGGACGACAGCTTTTTCAAGGAGTTCTACGAATCCGCCCGGCGCGCCACGCGTTGGAGCTTCAGTCTCCGGCCTCCCTACGGCCTATCACAAATCGTGGCCATGCCCACCGAGGGCACAGACCCTTTGCAGGACACCGAATGGTATGAGGACAGGCCCTACTACGGCTACGTTTGCCATCCCGGCGGGTACCGGATGGCCCACGCTGAAATGATGCGCCGATGGGCGGAGAAGCAAGGTGATACTGAGTTCGCGAAGCAGCTCGACGCATGGATCGAGGCAGGCGCCAAAGCCTTGGAGCAGTATTTGTGGACCGGCAACTACTATCGCCTCTATAACGAGCCGGAAACCGGGCGGCATATGGATGTGGTCTTTATCCCGCAGCTTGACGGGCAACTCTTCGCTCGCCTGCACGGCTTGCCAGGAGTATTTCCCCATGACCACGTGGAGAAGGTGCTGGAGCTGATTCGCAAGGGCGCCGGGGTGAGCAAGTTGGGGATTCCCTCCGCGTACGTGACTCCGGATGGTGCGGCGTGGCAGCCTGACGACGAGAAAAAGTATCTGACCGGCACGTATACCTTTGAGGAATTTGCCACCTACTTCCTTGCTGAGACCTTCATGTATGAAGGACACAAGGACTTTGGATTGGATTTGCTGCATCGATGTCTGGAGGTCTTTTCCTGCAAATACGCTTACACGTGGGATGGAGCGAACGTTTTCAGTCACGAAGGCGATACCGGAGAGCGTTCCTATGGGACGGACTATTACCAGAACATGTGTCTGTGGGGAGTACCGGCGGCCCTCAAGGGCGACGATATGTCCGGTCCCTGCAAACCCGGGGGCTTGGTGTACAGGATGATCCAAGCCGGAAAAGGGAAGTAGCGGGACAGCGAGGTTGAGCATGGAAAGAAACGGCATGGAAACGGGAAAATCTCTCTGGCTCGGAACCGCCTCAGTGCTCATGTTGGCGTTCCTGCTCGTTACCAATGAGACGGTCGGAGCGCAGACGCCGGCGTTTAACCTGGCGAGTGACTGGAGCTTGAGTGGCGCACACTTAAAGGGAATGCCATTCGGCCCGGAGGGTGCTTGGGCGGTTTATTCTGTTCAGTTCAAACCCGATTGGAGCTGGGCGGCCTTCGACCGGGCGATGCACTTTACCATCTCGAATCCCTGGCTCGAACTCTACGGCATCGATGGCTGGTGGCTGGGAAGTTCACCGGTCACCCGAAAGCCCATGGCGGGTAAGAATGTGGGGCAGGGCAATATCCCGGGAAAGCTGCACGGCACGTATTATGACTGGCCTGTAGGGAGGGTGGCTGCTTATGGGCGGCCTGATTCTGATAAAGGCAAGCGTGAGGGCACGATGACGGCGTTGGTTTGGACGGCACCTAAGGCCATGGAAGTTGGCGTTACGGGGAGTGTCTGGACGGTGGGGCAGTATGAGGATGTTGCCGAGCGCCGGAGTCGCGTCATGATGTGGATCAATCGAGCTTCCAGCGGTAGCGGCGCCGCTAACGAGATCATATTTCGTGATGTTCTGGTTCCGCTATGGACCGAGGACTATGATTCCGACCACCCTGAATCCTTCGCGCAGATACTCGGCGAGCATGCATTGCGATTGGAAAAGATCAAGGTCGAAAAGGGCGACAGAATAGCCGTCGGTTTCTACGGGGACGTCACGGCCTCCAAGCCTGGCCTGAATGGAATCGATTTTCGAGTCATGGGCGGACCTGGAGCAAAGTAGCGAAGTCTCCCCGCGGGGATAGGGAGCGAAGTTCCGGAGTAAAGTTTCGGAGCGAAGCCTGTCGGAACTTGTCAATGCTGCGGGAAGGCAAAGCATGGCTGAGGATGTGGAACACCTGGCCACCTTCAAAGAGCGCGCGGAAGAACCCAACCTCGCTTTCGAAGCAGTGCTGAAGGATATGAGGCGGCGTGGAAGGTTATGGAGGCTAGGGGCTGGAAAAAGGGTAAAGTTTTAAGGCGGGTTATCTTTTATACTTTACCCCTTACACTTTGCCCTTCACAACTCGTCGTTCCCCAGAGCCGAGAACCTTGGCCCGGACACTTAAAACATAATTCATGATGTTTCACTTGCGTCGATCAGATTGATCTGCATGGTCAGATTCATGAGCGGGGTGACCTCGCGAAAGACGGCGAGCATGGATTCGACCAAGTCCACGCCCGTGGCGCTGCGCACTTCCTCCTCCGTCATGGGGTAGAAGAGCTGAAACCCCGCCCACTGGTTCTTGGGCGCGGCATCGAGCAGACGGCGAAGCTTGGTGACGCCGGGGAAATTCTCCTTGGAAAACTGTCCGATTTCTGTTTCCCAACTGCCGGCGAAGAGGCTGAAGCCTTCCCGCAGGATCAGGCGGCGCAGTTCTCGCTCCACCGGGGTGCCGGGCCTTAGACCTTTCACCAGCCGGTGCCAGTCCCAATCGGAGCGCAACTCGCATTCGCGGGACGAGGGCGGAGCCTTTACGTAACCGCGTTCAACCTGCAATCCGCACTTGAAGACCTTCGCCTCTGTCTCCACGGAGATGAAAAACTTGGAGCAGCCAAAACTGACATGCGAGGAAATCGGCTTGGCCTCGCGGTCAGCGCGGGGCAGGAAGGCAATCCATTGCCAGAAGACGCCACGGCCCCAGCGCTCGGTGACAAAACCTTGCCCATAGCGCGCCTCCAAGGCTAATTTCAGGATGCGCGTGATGCGCTCATTCTCTTCCAGATTTCCCACGTGAATGCCGCGGCGGAAATCCAGAAATTCCGGGCTGAAACCAATTGCCGCGGTGGGCAAGGGAAAGGAAACTACGCGGTTCGTCTTCATACCGGCTCCTCCGGGAGGGGTGAATCGGCATGATTGTAGCAGCACGCGCGCGGATTCGCACCCGGTTAACTGCGGGCGGCCGTCCTGCCGGATTCTTGGTGGGAATGGGGAAATATCCTGGAGGAAGGGCGCTCATGCGGGGCGCAAGGAAACCTCATCGTAGTGGGAGAAGGCGCAACGGGCACCGGCTGCTGCGCCACCTTCTCCCCCAGAGCGGTCCCTCGCTGCGCATTACTGCGGCATGGCGGGCGGAGTTGAGAGGGTATGGAAGAGCCACATGCCCACAAGGACCAGAAACATGACTAGCGAAATCGTCCCCAAGGCACGAATCGGGGTGGTCAACTTTTTGGTTTTCATCTCGATGATGGTTTGGGCATTAATGGCCGAATCTTCCTTGGCGTCATTAGTCAAGGGAATCCAAGCCGATTCTTTCGTTGTAAGGCTCCGGCGGTAAAGGAGTAAGACAATGAACGTGATGGTAATCACTCCCCAAACCGAGCCCATGGCAATCAAAGTAATCATGAATCAACCTCCGGAAAATTCAGACACCGTGTCACTGTGCGAAAGCTGGTCTTCACCGGAGGGAGACAGCAAGCGGCGTTCCAATCGCGTCGCCACGGAGGACAGGCACATGACTATTCATCATGTGGAAGGGCAGGCCTCGGACTATATGTCGTCACTATTGGCCGTCTGGCGCTAGTAGATCAAGGTGGGGGGGAATCTACTGCACAAGCCATTGGAAATGCGCCGACGGAGTAGATTCCCCCGCCTTCGCGGGAATGACCGGTGTTTCATTCCTATTCCAAATGAGACCAGCGCCGCCTCGGCAGTAGGAGTGCTATAGCATTTCGCCTTGTGCTAAAATATGTTATTCCTTCGCGGCCTTGACGCTTGGTTTAGTCGTCCGGCAATCAGTAAACCTCAAAGCAAGCCCGGCAACGTCGTAGTACTCGCAAAGGTCCGCTTGCTTACATCCGGAGAGTACCTTCATGCGTTCTGGTAGAGCCATTTTGATTCTGACCCTGCTGGCGATTTGCCAAATGCTCATTTCCTGCCAGCAAAAATCGACGACGGCGCCACGGCCGGAGGCGCGGCCGGTCGGAACGCCGATCCAGATTGCGGCTCCCCTGGGACTGCCGCCCGTCCCCATTCCGGCGGACAACCCGCCCACGGCGGATACGGTGGCCCTGGGCCGCAGGTTGTATTACGACACTGCCCTTTCCGTCGACGGCACCGTATCCTGCGCAAGTTGCCATGCTCCCCAATCCGGATTCAGCGACGGGCGCCAGGTTTCCACCGGAGTGCGCGGTCAGAAGGGCACCCGCAATGCCCCCACGGTCTTCAATTCGGCTTATTACACCACCCAATTCTGGGATGGCCGGACTCCCAGCCTGGAACAACAGGCGGGAGGACCGATGGCCAATCCGGTGGAAATGGGTCATACCCTGGAAGGCGTGGAACGAAAGCTGAACGCTGACCCCACATACCGGGCGCAGTTCAAGAAAGCCTTTGGCTCGGGCGTCATCACGATTGAGATGGTGGAGAAATCCATCGCCTCCTTTGAACGCACCGTGGTGAGCGGCAACTCCCCCTTCGATCGCTATATGTATGGAGGTGACAACAAAGCCCTAAACGCCTCCGCCCTGCGCGGCCTGGAGGTGTTCCGCAACCCCAAGAAAGGCAATTGTGTGGTGTGCCACACCATCGGGGATAAATATGCCCTGTTTACGGATAACAAATTCCACAACTTGGGCGTGGGGGTGAAGCTGGGAATGACCGGCGAAGCAGAATTGTTGGACCTGGGCCGGTTCAAAGTAACGAATGTCGAGGCGGACAAGGGGGCGTTTAGAACTCCCTCGCTGCGGAACATCGCGCTGACTGCTCCATACATGCACGACGGGAGCGACAAGAATCTGAAAGAGGTCATCGACTTCTACATCGGCGCCGGTAATTCCAATCCCTACCGCGACAAGGAGATTCATTCCCTGGATTTCCTGACCGGAAAGGAACGCGCCGACCTTCAGGAGTTCCTGAAGTCGTTAACAGGGGAAATTCCGCCCAACGTCGGGCCACCGACATTGTAGGGCCGAACGGCGTTCACGCTCTTGTAGGGTCGAACGGCGTTCGGCCTGGGGCGAGGGCCGCTCGCCCTGTTATGCCGATGGGGTCTTCACTTCCGCCGGCTTCGGGCTGAATTGTTTGACCACCGATGCGCGGCCCAGGACCATGAGCGAAAGGACTCCCAATGCCGTGCCGTAGGGAAATTCCAGGCAGCCGATGGCCGCGATGACCATGCAGAACGTTCGCGACTTTCGTTGTTTGACGCACCGCCCGGCCCAAAACCTGGCGATCGCCACCCCACTCGCCATGAGGAAAAACACGACCCCAATGCCGGCGAAAATCCATCCAATAATGGCCGGGGGCTGATTGCCGGCTTTGTCAGCGGGTAGGTGGGTAAAAGCCACGCTCATGACAATGCCCATGAGAATATAGAACAAGCCAGCCACAGCGAAAAAAACCGCCACCCCGGCCGAGATCATGTAACCCAACGAAACAAGCTTAAGGTGCTCTTCATCAAGGATCGACTGGCGATCAATTTCTTCAGGCATAGACGACCTCCAAATCCAGTGTAGTGTGTCACAAATCGCGATGCATTCGATTGTCAGTGTCGGTGTTGTAGCGCTGAGCTTTAGTTCAGCACCTGCCGACCGAAAGGTCGGCGCTACGAGCTTTGACTTTTGCCTTTTGGCTCTCCTCTTCCGGCTAGGGAGAGTAAATCCCGGACCCACAACCTGCCCAGCCGTAGTGGGGCAGCGTACCAAGCATGATTCATCAAAACAAGGGCATTTCAAATCGCCGGCTAATTTCCATAGTATAAAGGAGGGAGTTACACGTGCGTGCTCGCGGGAAACAACCGCAGATCGCCAGGCTGTTGTAGAATATTAAGTGCCTTCCTGGTCAGGCTTGCGTCCGACCTCCGCGCCTACCCCTTTCTTTTCCGCAACTCAAGGCGGACTGACGAGGTGAGTCAGGCATACCTGCCGATACGCCCGGCGGGAGATTCGAGGCTTGGGCAGCGTGGGCAAGGCCCTATCGCGGATTACCCTGATGCTGAATGATTTTCGCCAGCTTCTGCGCCAGAACCGCAATTACCGCTACACCTGGATTGGCCAGGTGGTAAGTGAATTCGGCGATCACTTCAATAACATTGCCGTGTTCAGTCTGGCGATGCAGACCACCCATTCCGGCCTCGTGGTCAGCGGCATCATGCTGTCGCGAGCCATTCCGGCGATGATGGCGGGGCCTCTGGCCGGCGTGATCCTCGACCGCTTTGACCGCAAGCGCATTATGCTGGCCAGCGACCTGATCCGCGCGTTTGTGGCCCTGGCGTTTGTTTTGACGGTCCATCACCATCAGACCTCGCTGCTTTATGGGCTGAGCGCGCTGCTGATGTTTGCCTCGCCATTCTTCACCAGCGGCCGCACTTCCATTCTGCCCTCCATCACCAGCCGGGAGGAATTGCACACCGCCAATTCGCTGACTCAGACCACGCAATGGACCACGCTGACGATCGGCACCATGGTGGCGGG
>PLWR01000012.1 GCA_003165615.1 Acidobacteriota bacterium
TTCCAACTTCTATGTCGCTCACCCTCCCCCCCGGCATAACGTCCTCGGCGCTGGCGATGCCGAAGCGCACCTGGCCCTCGGCCACCAACTCGCCGCCGCGGAAGATGGAGCCGCGCAACTCGCCGAAGTGTGCTTTCATCCGCACCACTTCGGCTTCCACGCGCACGGTGTCACCGGCCTCAATCGGCTTGATAACTTGCGCCGAGGGGATATGCAGGATCATGGCGATCTTGCCGGCCATCTCCGGGCGCTCCATCACCAATACCGCGCCGAGCTGAGTGACCAGTTCCAGAATGATGCCGGTGGGGATGATCGCGACCCCGGGGGGATTTCCGCGCGCCACCTGATCGTCGACGGAAAAGTGCTTCACCGCCGCAATGCGCTGCCCGGGAACGAATTCCGTCACCTGGTCGACAAAGAGGAAAGGATAGCGGTGGGGGAGGATGCGGGTGATATCGGTTGAGCAGAATTGAGTCATTTGGTCATCGGGCCATCGGGTCATTTAAAGGCGAAACTCGAAATCCGCCGTCAGCCCTCTGCGAGTTTTGACTTTCGAGTTTCGATTCCCGAGAATACGCAATCAACCGTTGCCCGGCTCTTTGGGTGGCTTGAGCAACTCCCGCTTCAGTGCCGGGTTGCGGCCGGTCCAGTCGCCGGGGCGATCCTTGTCCGTAGCATACTGGGCGCGCACCGCTTCCATCTTGGAGTCCATCTCGTCCAGGAAACTGACCACCATGGCCTCGGCAAACATCGGTTCCTTGGGCGAGCCGAACTCAAGTTTGCCGTGATGCGAAATAATAATGTGCTCAAGTTCGTCTTTGAGCGAGGCAGGAAAATCGGGAATCTGGCGAATCTTCGACTGCACCATTTCCAGCGCCATGGTGATATGCCCGATCAATTGTCCCCGCGTGGAATAGCGGAAGCCGCGGGTGAAATTCAGCTCTTCCGTCTTGCCAATATCGTGGAGCACCAGGCCGGCCACGATCAGGTCACGCCGCAGCCAGGGATAATGATCCGCCACCGCATCCGCCAACTCGATCAGTGACGCCACGTGTTCCAGCAGTCCGCCCAGGAAGGCGTGGTGATAGCTCATTGCGGCGGGGGCCAGCTTGTACTTCTCCGCCAGGGACGCGTCTTCCAGGATGCTCAACAGCAGGGCGCGCAGGGGGCCTTCACTCATGCGGCGCACGCGCACCAGCAGGGCGGCGTACATCTCCTCCGGATCGCGCCGGGTGCGGGGGAGATAATCCAACAGGTTTACTTCTTCCGCCGGGCACAGGGTGATCTTCCGGACGCGAAGCTGCGGCGCGCCCCGATAGCTTTCCACGTGCCCTTCCACCTGCACGACGTCATCGGCTTCAAAGGGGGGAGTAGTGCGCTCTGAGTAGTCCCAAAGTTTGGCGGATATGACCCCTGTGGTATCTTGCAGGCTGAGGTCAAGATAGGCGCCCCCGTTGCTGGTGAGCTTACGTTCTTTGGATTGGACCAGGAAGGTACTGCGCACCGGCGAGTCCGGCGCGAGGTCCTTCACAAAGATCTGTTTCATTGAGCTCTTTCGGAGGTCAATGCTGCGCCCGGCGTATCAGCGCCAGTGTCAACGTATCCCGGGGCAAGATAAACGTAACTGTCCTTGCGAAGTCGGGTCAGAAATTCGCGCATCTTGGGTTCCATGCGCTGGGCGTACAAGGTTTCGTTAACGTGCGATTCCACCTCTTCAAACGGGGGAATGCCGGGGCTGAAACGTTCTATGAGCCGCAAGATCAGGTAACCACTCTTGACCAGAATCGGGTCAGTGTAGTCGTTGATATCAAGCTTGCTGATGGCTGTGCCAATGGCCGGGGCGACGGATCCCGTCTTCATGAGGCCAATGTCGCCGCCTTGATCGGCGCTAGGGGAGTCGGAATACTTCTTGACCATGACGCTGAACTTCGCGCCACCCTTCAGTTCTGCCGCCGCGGCCTTGGCGCGCTTCTCCGCCTCCTCCGGCTTGTATTTCTCGGTAGAAATCAGGATTTCCGCAAGGTGGAGCATCCCTTCCGATTTAAACTCGTCCTTGTGCTGGTTATAAAACTGCCGCATCTCCTCCCGGGTGATGACCAGGCGGGAACCGACATCGCGGCTGATGACTTCCTGCATGAGGAGCTGGCGGCGGATCTGGTCCTTGAAGTCTTCCCAATTGATGCCTTGAAGTTCCGCCTCTTTTTGCAGGTCATCGATCGTCGCCGCTTTGCTCTGCTGGCGCATTTGATCCAGCCGCTTGATGACGTCGGTTTCCACGTTAATATCCTCGTCTTTGGCCTTCTGGACCATGAGCGACTCGTCGATGAGATTGCGCAGCAGGTTCTTGCTTTCATCATTCAACTTGGTCTCAAGATCCAAGCCGGAATATTGCTGGGAAAGATCCGCGCGGAGATCGCCTCTTTTCTTTTCAAACTGGCGCTGCGTAATGATTTCACTGTTTACGCGCGCGATGATGCGTTCCACCACGTGGGCGGCGCGGACCTGGGGCGGCGTAAAACCGGCCGCCAGGATAACGCATGCCAAAATTTTGACCGTTCGTTTCATCGTCCCCCCAACATCACTTTGGTGACTCCAGGTTGGAGCCGCTGACCGGCGCCCGGGTTGTCTGGTCCCCAGTTTTTCCTTGCTTTATCTTATCACTAACCCGCATTTCTCACCACGCCTGGACGCTCTAACTCGGACTATTTATGAATTTCCTGGAGGGGCTGGAGGAAGGCAAGGAATTTCGCACAGAGGTCACAGAGACAACGCGCAGAGACCACGGAGAGGTTTCCGAGTTTTTCTCTGTGCACTCTGTGAGCCGGTGGTTCGATAATGCCAATCACTGCTGTCCAAATTAGCG
>PLWR01000259.1 GCA_003165615.1 Acidobacteriota bacterium
TCAGCGAAAAGGCGTGGGTCAGGTCCGTGGTGGACTTCGGCCACGCCAAGCAAATCTTCGAGGAAGCCGATGTCTTCCCCTCCATCATTGTCGTGGAGAAGCCCACGGAAGCGCCCCAGCCCAAGACAGCCCGGCTCTGCACCATCCCCCGCGATCAACTGCGCATTGATGACCTGAGCGTGCAGATTGAACGGGAAGGGGCGGACATGGAGATAGCGCAACTGACGGCAGATACTTGGCAGTTGGAACCGAAAGAAGTGTTTTCTCTGCTCGAAAAGCTCAGCAAGCTAGGGGTACCCCTCCGAGAATTCGCTGGCGTTGAACCCTTGAGCGGAATCAAGACCGGCTTGAATGAGGCGTACCTCATCGACCACACAACCCAAAAAACGATTCTGAGTGCAGACCCGGCCTGCTCCGGTTTACTAAAGCCATATCTCAGAGGTCAGGACTTCAGCCGATGGCAGGCCGCGTCAGAGGGCTTGTGGATGATTGTCATGGCTTCCAGCGAAAACCACGATTGGCCTTGGTCAAATCTCGGCGCCGAAGCAGAAGCCGTGTTCACCAGGACATACCCGGCTATTCACGCTCACCTCAACCAGTTTCGGAAGCAATTGGAGGCACGGCAAGACCAGGGAAGGTATTGGTGGGAGTTGAGGTCTTGCGCCTACTGGGCTGAGTTTGACCGGCCTAAGCTCATGTATCCCGAGATCAGTTGGCGGCAGCAATGGTGTCTCGATTCAGCCGGCACTCTCTGCAACAACACCGCTTACTTTCTCCCGACCGATGATGCCTGGGTCTTGGCTGCTGCGAACGCCCCGGTCACCTGGTGGTTCGCCTGGCGGCGCGCGGTTCATGGGAAGGATGAGGCTCTCCGTTTCATAAAGGAGTTTGTCCAGGACTTGCCAATCCCGCGCCCGACTCCCGAGCAAAGACAAGCAGCAGACGCCACCGTCCGGCGCCTCATCGAAATCACCTCCTGCCAACAGCAAACCCAGCGCACGCTGCTCGACTGGCTGCGCGTGGAATACGCCATCGAAAAGCCCAGCAACAGGCTTCTCGCCGTAACCGACCTCGATTCCGACACCTGGGTAGCCGAAGTGAAGCGCATCCGAGGCAAGAAACTCCCGCTGACCGCCGCCGGTGTCCACGGATTGCGCGACGAATACACCCGCACCATCGAACCCGCCCGCGCCCTCGCCACCGAAACCCTGACCCTGGAGCGCACCCTCAGCGACCTCGTCAAGCAAGCCTACGCCCTGACCCCAGCCGAGATCGCCCTAATGTGGCAAACCGCCCCACCCCGCATGCCCATCCCACCCCCAGGCTGAGCGGTGTGCGCGTCATCGCGCTGATTGATGACCCACGGTTGGTGGAGAGATCCTTCGCCACGTCGGCGCCTGGCACGGGCCGCCTGCCCGCCTGCCCCCTCCGGGTGCCACAGGGCCCTACACCTACGAACCTTGTGACGACGTCGCCCCTACCCCGGACTACGAGAATGCGCTCACCGACTGAGAACTGCTCTTTGCCAGGGCGGTTTGGAGCCGGGCTGCTGCCGGCCACCGGCCTGTTCGTGCCCGGCCCACCACAGAACCCCGCCACTTCTCGCGCATTGCCTGGCCGTTCGGCCCCTGCCAACTGCCAACGCCAGCGGGGTCAAGCCAAAACCGCCAGAAGAATGCCAAGATTATCTTGTGGACGACTTTGGCCCTGCTTGGTAAGAAGGGACCGCAATGAATGAGACCGGAAAGCAATTCTCCTTCACCCGCGTAGCGTCCAGTACAAGCGGGCGCGCGAAAAGCAAATTCTTATCAGTGCCTATGCAGAAATGACTCACAGCAAGGCACATTAAATCCCGAGTCTTTCATGAAGACACGCTCCCTCTTGCCGTTGTTCGCGGCTGCAATGCTGGCGAAGAAGTTCATCATCCGCGTACGCCAGGCGCGTTGGGTGTGAAGGAGGGGCCTTGAATGAAAATCAATTGTTCCTTGTTAATGGCCGCGGTAGTGGCACTGTGCGCGGGTTGCGCCACCAATTCAAAGTTAACGCGATATCCCAGAAACAGTCTGGTCATTCAAAACCGGACCCCGTACGAAATCACCGTCAGCCGAGTTGGAACTCCATGTGTCATAAGCCTTGTTGAAGGAGATGTTTACCCGATACGGTACGTGGCGGCGCACAGTACGCTGGAGCTGGCGGACTTCCGTAAATTACCAGAACGGATTTCGCTGAGATTTACGGCAGAGAAGGTCGCGACCACGAACGGCACTTCCCAACGGGTTTTCGTCGGAAGCCGAGACCGGCTCGTTGACATGAAAGGAGGACCGGCCAAGGTCATCGTGCTGCGGAAGTTCTGGGACTTTTAGATCCCGCCGTGGTGAAGTAAATTGGTCACCCGCGCAGCGTCCATTACAAGCGGGCGCGCGAAAAGCAAATTCTTATCAGTGCCCCGCTGGCGCGCCTTGCAAGCCTTGGCCAAAACCATCCTCAACGAGACCGAGTCCCCGACCCTCACCGACCTGCCGCCGCTCGAATTCCACCAAACCCGCCGCGTGGATCACCGGCTAATTCTCCGGCGGCATTAAGACCCGCCCGCGCCGCCGGAAAACATTTCCGTTGACGCCCGCGTCCGCTCCCGCTAAAAGGGTCGCGGCACAGTGAAACGGCGTGTTCGTAGCTGGAGCGGAGAAGGTCCTGCAGTACCAAGGGGAATGGTTTCCGCTTGTACGCGCCCCACGCCCAATCCGTGGTCCCCACACAATATCCGTTGGCACCCACGCGCCCTTGGTTGGTCCCCACGCGCTCCGCGTTCGTGCCAACCTGGCGGTGCTCGTCGGCTGCGTTCGCGAGTCAAAAGACCCTTTCAATCGAACCGTAGAAGTAATGAAACTAACAGTTAAACCATAGAAACAAGAAACAATGAACATCATAAACCATAGTCAGGAAGACCGGCATGCCCGCTCCTCCTCCAAGCAAACGGATGAACCCAATAAAGGAATCTTGCCCGCCCACACTGCCTCAAGAGGCTGGCGATTTTCTTCGCCAGCCCTGCTCGTGCTGGGACTTGTTGGCATGACGTTTCTGGCCGGCTGCGCCGTTACGTATACGCAGCGAGGGCCGGGACCTGTCGTTACTGAGGAGCCTCCGCCCCTGGAGGAAGGCGCGACCGTGAACGGTGTCGTGGTCGTGGCTCCCCCGGAAGGAGTGGAAGTCGAATACGTCCTGATCGGTGGCCGCTACTCCTACTGGCATCCAGGGTATCATCGTTGGTTTTATCGTCCACATGGTTGGCGACCACCGATGGGTTATCATGCTAGGGAGGTTCGCAGCTTGAGTGAGCTTCACGCAATCCATCGTCCGGTTGTGAGTCAACGGCGCGAACCGTCGCACCGACCGCAGCCGCCAAACAAGGTGACGCCGCCAAACAAGGTGACACCGCCAGACAAGAAGACACCNNCCAGACAAGAAGACACCACCAGCCAAGAAGACACCGCCAGCCAAGAAGACACCGCCAGCGAAAGAAGAACAGAAAAAGGAAGGGCAGTAACTCTTGACTGCCGACGACCTGCTATATCTGGTTGCTTCTATTAGCGTCCCGGGACACTCCCTGCGTTGACAACGGCCAGAGCGGTACCGGGAAATCAGTTCCCCTATCGCACGCGGCAAGCAAAAAGGGCGAGCCGGCAACGGCTCGCCCTTGAATTGATTTGGGCCCGAATTACCTGCGCCCGTGAAGATAACATGGGGTGGTCCATTAGAATGTCATATTTTCGCAGGCTGCAGTTCGCTTCCTAGTCGGGCAGCCTTGGAGGAACAAACATGGAAAGGCGTCACCCTTGGCATGGTTCGCTCTGCGCGGAGCACGGGGAAAACCAGAGTCTGGGCCGTCATGCAAGCAGCCATTGACGAGCAAACTATGGTTTTATGGCGGCCGCTGAATCCTTCCATCAGGCGTTAGCGCCACACGCCAGGGCGGGCGCGGCGGCCGCGAAACCAGATGCCGGGGGCTCCGCCCTCGGGCAGACCAAACGCTGCCTCCAACTCCGCCATGTCTGGCCCGGGCCGGACCCAACAACCGCCAAAGCCGGGCTTGGGCGGCTCGCCCACCATGAACACGCTCCCCGGCCAGTCCAGGACCGTCCCCCGCCAAATCCCGATGCATGGGCCGGCTGGCGCCGGGCCAACAATGATTTGTA
>PLWR01000201.1 GCA_003165615.1 Acidobacteriota bacterium
CCGAGCTGCGAAAGTTGGGCTAATTTGGACCAGCCGGGCCGCTGCACCAAAATGCAGCAGGCACTTTCCCCCGCATTTCATGCGGCTCCGCTCAATTCCAAGGGTTGTGTGGCTAGATGCCTCTCACCCTCTCCTTGGGGGTCGGTGGGGATACTCCCCCAACGCCTTTTTCCATTGACAACCCTTCGTGTTGCTTTAGAATATTCTTGCTCTAGACCAAGCCCATGTCATCCAAACTCAATAGGGTTTTGCTGGAAACGAATCTCCCCGGTGTCAAGCTCTTTTCGCGGGGAAAGGTTCGTGACGTTTATGAAATCGGCGACAAGCTGCTGGTGGTCGCCACGGACCGCCTGTCGGCTTTTGATGTGGTGATGCGCGAGGGCATACCGGATAAGGGCCGGGTGCTGACGCAGCTCTCCTGCTTCTGGTTTAACCTCATCCAGGATGAGATTCCGCATCATTTCATTTCGGCAAAAGTGGCCGACTATCCCCGGGAGCTGCACCCCTTCGCGGATCAACTGGAAGGGCGCTCCATGCTCGTGGAGAGGGCGCAAACCTTTCCCATTGAGTGCGTGGTGCGTGGTTACCTGGCGGGGTCGGGCTGGAAAGAATATCGCGTCTCGCAGAGCGTATGCGGCATCAAGCTTCCCGCGGGGCTTCAGGAGTCTTCGCGCCTCGAAAATCCCATCTTCACGCCTTCCACCAAGGCGCAGACGGGCCACGACGAGAACATTACTTGGGAGGAAACGGTCGCACGCGTTGGAGGAAAGGCAGCAGAAAAGTTGCGCGACCTGAGTTTAAGGCTCTACAGCAAAGGCCGGGAGTTCGGAGAGGGCCGCGGCATCATTATTGCCGACACCAAATTTGAATGGGGGCTCAAGGGCGATCAGATTATTTTGATCGACGAGGTGCTGACTCCCGACTCATCACGGTTCTGGCCGCAGAATGAATACGCGCCGGGAAAATCCCAGCCTTCGTTTGACAAGCAGTTCGTCCGCGATTACCTGGAGTCGCTCCGCTGGAATAAGCAACCCCCACCGCCTCCCCTGCCGCCCGAGGTGGTGGAGAAAACGAGTGAGAAATACCGCGAAGCTTATCGTTTGCTGACCGGAGATTCCCTCAGCTAAGGTGAGTCCGCAGCAGGATCGACCGCGCCATGCTCACATGGAATTGGCTGGATTGCATTCTTGCCGCAATTGTAATGGCTTCCGTGGTAACGGCCATGGTGAAGGGGTTCGTCCGGGAACTGATCTCCCTGGTGTCGGTGGTGATCGGCCTGGTGGTGGCGGCCTTCGGTTATCCCCGCGCCGCGCTATGGTTCGACGATTTGACCAAGTCGCACGAAATCGCCCTGGGCTTGGGATTCCTGGTCCTTTTCCTGGGCACGCTGATCGTGGGCGCATTGGTGGGTGCGGTGGCGCGCAAGCTTATCAAGACCGCGGGAATCCAATGGTTTGACCGGTTCCTGGGCGGGATCTTCGGATTGGTGCGTGGCGTTTTGGTTGACGCCATTCTCGTGATGGCCATGGTGGCCTTCGCGATCAAGCCGGACGTCGTGCGGCAATCGGCCCTGGCGCCCTATGTGACCACCGGCGCGCGCGCCATCGCGCTGGTCATGCCGGGAAATCTGCGCGCCCAGTTCCATCTGGGCTTTGAAAAATTCCGGGAGACGCTCATTCAGACCGACAAGAAATCGGCCCAACCCTGAGCAACGACTCCCGCGAATCCCCTTGATCGGAGTACTGCTGTGAAAGACCAACTCGAATCCCTCATTAATCAAATGATTGAGCAGGGAATTCTTTTTACCGATGCGGTTTCAGAATTCGAGAAGAAGTTCATCAAGCGGATGCTGGAGAAGAACAACGGCAATCATTCCAAGGCTGCTGTGGCTCTGGGCATTCACCGCAATACGCTAAGCCGGAAGGTGGACGACCTGGACCTTAATCATCGGCCCAAGCGCCGCGCACCCGCTGTCCGCAAGCGGCGTCCCACCGGAAAATCCTAACCTCTCATCGCCAAATTGCCGGGACCGTTCGAGGGTATGGGCGCAAATCCGCTCGCCCGGCCCGCAAAGGTGCGCCGTCCGGATTCCCAAATTGACTTTGGCGAAAATGTTAGGGGGAAGCCAACAGGAGAGATGAGGCAGGGGCACCGGAAGATCCGGCGCCCTGCCTCACGAAATTCAATTACTCGGCGTCGTCGGCTTCGGCTTAACCGGCGTCTTCGTCTTCGTCTTCGGCTTAGCCGCCGTTTTATCCGGAAGGTCTGACGTAACCTCACCCACCAGTGTCAAAATCAGATTAGGGGTCGCAACGTAAGAATCCAACGTTCCTTTGAAGGTTAGCAAGTCACCCTTTTGCAGGTTCTTGACGTTGGGTTGGGTCGAATCCTTTAATTCGATGTCGTATTCTTCCGCGGATTTCGTGCTGTCGAGCACGGCAATACGCACCAGATTCACGTTTGCATCGGTCCCCTTTTCCACACCCACAAAGGTGCCACCAAAATTGGAGACGGGTTGACCCTTTATGCCGTCCCATTGCTTCTGGGCTGTCTCGCCACCCAGCTTCAGTGGATAGGTCAGCGTGTTAAATGCGTCAACCGTGTTATTCCCGGTTGGCTTCGGCGCCTCGGCCCGCGCGACCGTAAAGCCATCGGGCGGGTTGGGGGAAGCAGCCGCTTGAGCCTCTATGTCTGCAAGCCCCGTATCGGTCCCGTGGTAATCCACATAAGTCTGCTTTAGATATTTCTCCCATCCCTCGGCATTGGGATCTTTTCCCGCCTTCGCCAAATCCACGGCGCGCGCGTAATACCAAATCTCATTAGCGTAATCGCGTGGCGTGGAATAGTGATAGGCAAGGCCCATCCAGTAAGCTGCGTACCAGTCCGTCAGATTATCCGCCGTAGCCGCCTTCAGGTCAGTGATGGCGCCAGCATAGTCCTTGGCTTGCAGGGCCGCGAATCCGATGCAACTGTTGAACACGGCACGAAACTGCTTAACGCCATCCTGAAACTGCGCATCGGTCGCCCCCGCAGGCTTCTGAAGTTTTTGCAGGAGATCCAAACCATGGCGGGCGTCGCTGCCGGCGCGAGAGAGCTTGGAGGTGGCGTCCGGAGCGTCAGCCTTATAGAGGAACGGGAAGGTGAAACTCAAGAAGCGGAGCGCCGGGAGATTGTCAGGATCGGCCAACAGAACCTTCTGCCCTGCATCCACGGCTTTGGCCATATCATTCGATTGGGCGTATGCGAGCATGATCCTGGTCAAAACGTCGGCCTTCATAAATGAATTGGGATACTTCTGAAGGAACGCCTCAGCAAGCGGGATAAGCTTAGCCGGCGCCTCCTTAAAGAACGCCTCGTAGGCATCGTATTCATCCCGGCTGCTCCACGTGGGCGGGGTCGCTTGCGCCGCCTGGGGTGGCGCCTCCATGCGGTCCACGAGGGTCAGACCTACGGACCGGGCGGAGCGGATTGCGTGCTCGGTCGCAATAGCGCCGGACGAAAGACTGACCAGTATTGTGAGGGTCCAGAGCGCAGTGATTTTCTTCATGGCAATGCTACCTCGATGTTGGAATGGTGAATCGTAGGTGACCTGGGCGCACCCTTCATATCAGTATATCAGTATTGCCGGAGGCCCACGGGGCCTTAAGCGCTCGAAATGCTCGTTGAACAACCTGCGATCCTTCGGGTGACCCTATCCAAATATCAATTCCTGACGGACTTTTCAAGTAAAATCTCACTTTGCCCCCTAACCCATTACCTTTTGACCTGTTGTTTAGATGCCAACGCTGCCGCCAGCGTCTCCCGATAGGAGTGCCAAACTGGTTGTTCCGTGGCGCGAGTGGCGTCCCCAAAGACAATTGGTCTTCCCGCGCCCGCCGATGATGCCGGCACGCGGCCCACCCTAACCCTTGCGGTAGAGAGCCCATCCCTTCTAAAATCGCTTTCTGATGGCTGACCTCTCCTCACGTGAACGCATACGGCAACGGGCGGAACTGGCCGTCGCGGTGTCTTCGCGCGCGGAAATTGAAAGCTTCTTCCAGGAAACCGCGAAAGATGTACTTCTGGGGTTGGCGCGCAATCCCCATTTGCAGGAGCGCGATCTGCTGCGCCTGCTCGAGCGCAGAGACCTGGCGCATGAGGTTGTCCTGGAACTTGCCCATCACAAGGCCGTCCGGCGCAGTTACACCGTCCAACTCGCTTTCGTGAGGCATCCCAAGACGCCGCGGCAGGTTTCCCTGCCCCTCATGAAGTTCCTCTATATCTTCGACCTGCTGCGCGTGGCGCAAACTCCCGCTGTCCCCGCCGACGTCAAGATGGTGGCGGAAGAAACCATCCTTAAGAAACTCGACGGCATGCCGCGCGGGCAAAGAGCCTCTCTCGCCCGGCGTGGCACCGGTCGCCTTGCCGCCAGCCTCCTGTTCAACTCCGATCCCGAGCTCATTCGTTCTGCCCTTGACAATCCTCATCTCACCGAAGGATACCTGCTCAAAGTGCTTGCCCGCGAAGGTCTTCCACCGGCCGTCGTGGAACAAATTGCCCAGCACCAACGATGGTCGCATCATTACTATTTGCGTTTGGCGCTGATCCGCAATCCGCTTACGCCTTTGGCCCGGGTGCTCGCCTTCCTTCCTGACTTGGCGGTCACCGACCTGCGTGAGATTTGCCAGGACCACCGCATGCCCCGGCAAGTGCGCAAGTATATCGAGGCCCATTGCGCCGCCCGCCTGAACAAGCAACGCCGCCTCTCCGCCCCGGATTAATGACTCTTCGATCTGAACGCCTTTATCTCTCTGGCGAGTATTGACAACCGGCAAGCCCGATTCGTTCCCTTTTTTTTGCCATGTAAACCCAAATTCTTCTATCCCAAAACAACTCCCATCTCCCACCTTCCGCTTCCTGCTTTCCTCCTTCTGCCTTCCGCTTCCTGCTCCCCACCTCCCACCTGCGACCTACCGCCTACTAGCGCTTAGTTGCAAAGTTAGCGATCTTATTTTGTCGGG
>PLWR01000738.1 GCA_003165615.1 Acidobacteriota bacterium
GGTTATTTTCATGACAGCAAGCGGCAGAGCCGCAGGGAATACGGCAGTTTCCCGCTAATTTGGACACCCTTGAGGTAACCTCGCCGCTACATCATCAAATTCGCCCACTACCGACAGTTTCCGCAGTTTTCCAGCACGCGGTCAGATATAATCTAAATCTGCATTCTGTCTGGAAGGGATGGAAATGGCGATACATCCAAATTTGCAGTTTCAGATCGGTCTTCGGACCTCAGACCTCGGACTAGGGACCGCGCCCGTCGGGCTTCGGACTTCGGACCTCGGACTTCGGACCTGAGCATGTCCCTACCTCCCAAACTCTGGTTCCAATGGCAGCGTCTCAAGAAGGTTTTCACCTCCTCGCAGGAGAGCGCGCCCAGCAGTACGGTCCGCATGTGCCGGCAATGCCGGGCCCTGATTGACCGCGATGCCAAGGTGTGCCCCCTCTGCGGTGAGGCCACCGGCCCCCTGCGCGCCCGGGGCGGCAACAGCACCCCCGGCCGCATCATGGGCGTAATTCCGATTCCCACCACGGCCAGCTCCGTCATGATCGTCGCCAACCTCGCGCTCTACGTCATCGCCTGGTATATGACGCAAAATACGGAAGCCGCGCAACTGGGCGCAGCGCCCCCCATGGGTGGCATTGACCAAGGCGTGCTGCTGCGGTTGGGGGCCAAAGCTCCGTTCATCCTGGCGGGTCAATGGTGGCGGCTGGTGACGGCCATGTTTCTGCACGCCGGCCTGCTCCACATCGGAATGAACATGTGGTGCCTGGTGGATCTGGGGCCGCAAGTGGAATCGCTTTTCAGCACCACAAAATTCACGGTTTTTTACCTGCTGACGGGGATCGCAGGGTACCTGCTGAGCCTCTGGTGGGCGCCGTTCGGAGTTTCGGTGGGCGCGTCGGGCGCCATCATGGGACTCATTGGAATCTTAATCGGCGCAAGCTTTCATCACGGACATCTCGGCAAGGAATATCGCAGCCAACTCTGGAAATGGGTGATGTATATCGCGATTTTTGGCATCTTCTTTAACGTTGATAACGCTGCGCACTTTGGAGGGTTGGCGTGCGGTATTTTGCTCGGTCACTTCACTCCGGAAGGCGAACCCGCAACGCGTCCGAGCGAGAACGTTTGGAATGCGCTGGCCGTCCTCTCCGTGTTGGTCGTTGCCGCCTCATTCGTGCTGATGACCATGCAACTGAAATAAAGTGACATGTGACATGTGACGAGTGACGAGCAAGCACTGCTTGTTTTGTGTGCTTGTCACTCGTCACTTGTCACTCGTCACCCCTATAAATGGCAACGCGGCGACTTCCGCCGTAACGCCGGATGCGAAGGTGAGTTTAGCGCCGGGTTCGGAAAATTCGCGACGCACGTAGGCGAGGGCAATCGTTTTACCGAGTGTGGGTGACACGCAGGAACTGGTAATCTCCGCCACTTCTCTGCCTTCCACCACAGCTTTCTCGCCCGGCGTGGGTGGCTGCTCAGAATTCACGACCAACCCGGTCAATTTCCAATTCACATGACCGCGGCTGCGCGCGCGCTCCACAATTTCCTGTCCGATGTAACACCCCTTGTTGAAGCTGAGCGCGTTCAAAAGGCCCGCTTCGAGGGGGATCACGTCTTCACCGAGTTCCGTTCCATAGCGCGGGATGCCCGCCTCGATGCGCAGACTTTCCAGCGCTTCCCCGCCGCACGGCAGCATGTCGTAGGTTGGCGCCTGGCCGCACGCTGCGCCCCAGACTGCTTCCATCCCCGCGGCATTCACCCAAATCTCGTAACCTTCCTCACCCGTGCTCGTGGCACGAACCACGCGGATCTGGAAGCCTGCGTAGTTTGAGGCGAAGTGGTCAAACTCGTTCATTGCCGGCAGGTCAATGTGCAGCGTCTTCTCCAGCAGCCCGCGCGCGCGTGGTCCCTGGAACGCCAACGCATAAAGATCGAGCGGTTCGATTTCCACCTGGTCGGCAATAATGAAGCGGCGAAAACTCTGGATGGCTTTGTCGCGCAGGTCAGCCTCGACGTCAACCAGGAAGCAATCCTCGGCGCAGTACAGTCGCAGGTCCACCACAATGTGGCCTTGCGCGTTGAGCAGCGTGGCGTAAGTCCCCTGGCCGGGGGTGAGCTTCTTCACATCGTTGCTCACCAGCCGCTGGAGCAGCTTCGCATGGTCGCGGCCTTTCATGCGGAACTTGCCGCGAAAGGAAAAATCGAAAAGCCCGCAAGCGGTGCGCACGGCGCGGTTCTCCGCCGCCGCGTCGGTGAAACGCGCCGGTACTATCGCGCCGTGATACTCCGCCAGCGTCGCGCCTTGCGTTACGTGATAATCAGCAAGCGGTGATTTTGGGGTGTCAGACATTTCTATTTTGGATTTTGGATTTTCCATTTTGGATTGGAGAGGGACGGTACGGGCTGCGGAAAAACTCAAAGGTGCTGTCATTCTGAGCCCGCATTTTGGGCGAAGAACCTCCGTACTTTGCTCGGTTCACTGACCCCCGCGAACTACCGGGGTCCTTCGCTTCGCTCAGGATGACAGCATGGAAGCGTTTTTGCGCAACCTCGGCAGGCGCTCGCAGTTCCTAATCCAAAAGCTAAAATCCAAAATCAGAGGAATCCCAGTTGCAGCTTGGCGGCTTCCGACATCATTTCTTTCTCCCATGTCGGTTCCCACACCACATCCACCTTGGCGTTCTTAACCCCCGGGATCACCACGATCTTGTCCTCCACTTCGCCGGGAAGTGTGCCGGCGGCAGGGCAACCGGGCGAGGTCAGGGTCATCTTCACGTAAACTTCTCCGGTAGGTTCCACCTTCACCTGGTAAACAAGCCCAAGGTCGTAGATGTTTACGGGGATTTCCGGATCGTAAACAGTGCGCAATCTTTCAACGATCTTATCTTGCAGCGCCACGATTTCGGAGACATTGAGTGTGGTTGCCGAGGGGGAAGACGCCGGCGAATTTTGTTCAGCCATAATTCGTTTCCTTATTGAATCTTACAAAATGAGAATCAAATGGAACATACAACCCTCGCCCCCTTGGGGGAGAGGGTGGACCGTCACCGGCGCTTTCTCCAGCCGGGGCGGGACGGGTGAGGGGGTCAAAACGGAAGTGCCCCAATCCAACTTGACCCCGAGCATGCATCTTGGTGCGAACCCCCTCACCCACCGCCTTGCGGTCCCCCCTCTCCCCCAAGGGGGCGAGGGAAGAGTAATTTTCGGTTCTGGCGTCGTATTCATGACAACTGCGATTTTCGAGTTTCGAATTCCTAACTCTCCTCCGAGCTGGCGACGGCTGGACTGCCCTCCAGCGCGCTCTTCATCGTGTGCCAGGCCAGTGACGCGCACTTGACGCGCACGGGGAATTCGCAGACGCCGGAGAAAACCGCCAGCTTGCCGAGGGCGGGCGCACTCGCGGATTCCGCGGGCTGGCCCGTCACCAGGCCATGGAATACTTCGAAAATCGCTTCGGCTTCGGCCCGGGTTTTGCCTTTCAGCGTCTCCGTCAGGATCGACGCGGAGGCCGTGGAAATGGCGCAGCCGGAACCCTGAAAGCTGATATCCGTAATGCGATCGTCCACCAGGGNNGCGTGACGGTCAGCATCCGCGATCGCGTGGAAATTACGCGGCCGCTTGCTGTGGTCGAGAATGACATCCTGATAGAGCGAGCTCAGATCTGACATATGTTTTCGCCAATCCTCATGCCTGATTACACGTCTCGTCGGATCGGGTGATCGGGAGAACAAAACCATCAGGCACTTTGTTTTTTGCTCATCGGATCGCCCGATCGCCGCATGCCTTTATTCACCCGATCTCCCGATCA
>PLWR01000419.1 GCA_003165615.1 Acidobacteriota bacterium
GCTCTTCATTTCCTCAACCACTTCCGCACCGTCACGGTGGTGCCTTTACCCATTTCGGTGTGGATTTCCATTTCATCCATTAATCGTTTTGCGCCAGGAAGGCCCAGACCCAGTCCACGGCTGGTAGTGTAGCCAGGCTTCATGGCCTGCTCGATGTCGGGGATGCCGGCTCCGTGGTCCTCGAACGACAACTCCAGACCGACCTCCCCGCACCGGTCGAGGATGGACCACCGCATAACGCCCGCTCCCGCGTAAAGAAAAACATTGCGGGCCAACTCCGATGCCGCCGTGATGACGCGCGTGATATCGGTGACTCCAAAGCACAACCGAGTAGCCAGATCCCGAACGACCCGGCGTGCGGCAACGATGTCGTTCTCGGACTTGATGGGAACATTCCCCCGAGTTAAGTCGTTCATCGCTTTTGCCTCCGCGGATGCGGGTGGGTCAACAAATCCAGGGCGCGGTCAACCGTCAGCGCGGTAAGGGTTCCAGCCAGCGTCAAGCCCAACTGCGTCGCGGTGATGGCGACGCTCGGGCGCATGCCGGCGATCACCGTCTGTCCGCCCATCATGGCTACCATGCGGCTGGTTTCGGTGATGGTGCGCGCGAAAAAGGAATCCAGCGTCTCGACGCCTGAAATGTCCAGCACCAAGCCTTTCGGCCGGAATTTCTCCATGGCCGCCAGCACTTCTTCCTGAAAGGTTGTCACCGTCACGTCGTCGGGGTCGGCAGGCATCGTCACCAGCAGCGTATCGCGCACCTTGACTAACGAAATGTTTTGGTTCGTCATTGCGGGCAGCTCCTTCTGGGATAGGGAAGAGCGGGCGGTCTCGCCCGGAGTGCTCCTCCGCTCCCTAGGCTTCACCATCCTGGCTGGTGATCTTGAGGTGAAGGATGTCAAGCGCCACTCGCAATCCCGCCGCCAGCGAAGAGCGGGTCACTACGTCCGCCAGGTTGATTCCCAAATGCGCGAGGGTCTGGGCGATCGCCGGCCGCACACCCGTCAGCACCGCCTGCGCGCCCAACAAGCGCACGGAGGTGATGGTCTCAATCAGGTGCTGCGCGGTTCGCGTATCAATGGCCGGAACCCCCGTGACATCCAGGAGGGCAACGGAAGAGTTGGTCTCCACAATCTTATCCAGCAGACGCTCCATGAACTGCTGCGCCCGCTGGGTGTCGAGGGTGCCGATGAACGGCGCGACGACCACCCCTTCCCACACTTGCAGTACCGGGGTGGAAACGTCCAAAATTTCCTTCGCCCGTTGGGTCAGGGCCTCGTGCATCTTCTTTTGCTCGGTAATGTCGCGGGCCGTAGTCGATGCTCCGATAATTTTTCCGGAAGCATCCCGGATGGGCGAGACATTCAGGGAAACGTCAATGACCTCCCCGTCTTTCCTAACCCGGGCGGTCTCAAAGTGGTCGACACGTTCTCCCCGTTTCACTCTTTCCAGGATTTGTGGAACCTCGTCAGGTTTGGTGGACGGCACCATTTCGCTGACGGGCCGGCCCACTATTTCCGCTGCCAAGTAGCCATACATTCGCTCGGCGCCGCGGTTCCAACTAAGGATGGTGCCATCCAGCGTTTTGCCGTAGATGGCGTCGTCGGAAGACTCCACAATCGCCGCCAGAAAGGCCTGAGTGCTTAGACCCTCGATGTCTTTAACGGCTGTCGTCCCATTCAACTTGCTTCTATTTGCCATGATCCTTGCCTCCTCAGTCATATTTTGCTGCACGTGCTAAAGTTGTCCTCCGGTGCGGCACGCGAGAGCGTCCGCGCGCTCATCCCGGCGCGAGCATCCTTCCGTTCCGGTTGGTTTTTTCGCTTGCTTCCGCAAGTCCGTGTACAGCTCCTCATGCCGCCTCGCTTCGCCCCCCAGAAATATTGCTGTTTTCGGCCTCCAGCTTTTCCTTGTCTCGCGCGTTCAGCGTGAAGTAAAGCGTCGCTCCCTTGTTCAGTTCAGCCTCCGCCCAGACGCGCCCTCCGTGTTTATGAATAATGCGCTGGACGGTTGCCAGGCCCACGCCCGTCCCTTCGAAGTCCTCGCTCCGGTGCAAGCGCTGAAACACGCCGAAGAGTTTGCTGGCGTACTTCATGCTGAAGCCCACGCCATTATCACGCACGTGGACAATTGCGTGCTCGTCTTGACCGACCGCTCCCACTTCAATGACGGCGACTTTCCGCGGGCGAGTAAATTTGACGGCGTTGGAAAGCAGATTGACGAAAACCTGTTTCATCAAACCGGGATCGCACTCGACGAAGGGCAGCGTCTCAACCTTCCACTCGATCACGCGATCCGGGTTTGCGCGCTTCAAATCGGCCATGACTTCCTCTACCAGGGAGTTCAGTCCCGTCACCTGCATGCTCAGTTGCTTTCGCCCCACCCGCGCCAGATTGAGCAAGTCATCGATCAGCATGCCCATCTGGAGGACCGAGTCGCGGATGGTCGCGACGTATTCCTGGGCATCGGGGGATAGCTCGGCGCCATGCTCTTCGACGAGCAGCTTCGAAAATCCATCGACATGCCGAAGCGGCGCCCGCAGATCATGCGAGACCGAATACGTAAAGGCTTCCAATTCTTTGTTGGCCGCCTCAAGTTCTACGGTACGCTCGCGCACCCGCTGCTCGAGTTGTTCGTTCAGTTTCTGGATCTCTTCTTCGGCCCGCTTGCGTTCCGTGATGTCGGTTACGGCGCCGACCCAGCGGCGAGGTTGACCCTTTTCGTCTCTGAGCACCGTCCCCCGCGCCGACCACCATCGCCAGCCGCCGTCCTTTTCTGCTATACGGTAATCGATGTTGTACGCTGCCACACCTTTGAGCTGACTCTCAACGGCCAGCCACACGCGTTCCTTGTCTTCCGGGTGGAGCGCGGCCGCCCACCCGTCAATCGTCCTCGGGAAGGCTCCCGCCGGATACCCCATCAAGCTGTCTACGTCCCCGTACCATTCGACTTGGTCCTTGAGGTCCCAATCGTAGATGACGTCCGTGACACTCTCCGCGACGATGCGTGCCCGCTCCCCGCTTTCCCGCAGCGCCTCCTCCGCTCGCTTGCGCTCGGTCACGTCCCAGAACACGCCAAGCAAGCCGATCACTACACCGCTCTCGTCCCGGACGGGTGTCTTGATCGTGTGGACGATCCGCCGCTCGTTCCCCTCGAGGTACTCCTCGTCGAACTCATCCGTGACCCCGGACTCCATAATCCTCACGTCATCGGCGTGGTACTTGTCAGCGAGTTCCTTGGGGAATAAATCGCTGGCCGTTTTCCCCACGATATCTTCAGGGCGGAGACCAAGGTTCCGGGCAAAGTTCTGGTTCATGGAAACCCACCGGTAGTCCCTGGACTTGGTGAATATTCTCTGCGGGATATTCTCCACCAGCGTTCTGTATCTGGTCTCGCTTTCGCGCAGCGCCTCCTCACCCCGCTGGCGCTCGGCCGTTGCGCGCAGTACTTGGATCCCGTAGGCCAGGTCGTTGCTCAACTCCGTGAGAAGCTGCACCTCCACGGAATCAAAAGCATCCGCCTCCTCCGCGTAAATCGTCAGGGCGCCGAGGACCTGGTCATTCAAGAGGACCTGGTCATTCAAAAGGATGGGCAGGGCTATGCTGGATACATAACCCCGCTTGAGCGCTTCTTCCCGCCACGGAGCGAGACTGGGATCCGCCTGAAGGTCTCGAACCACCACGGGCTTTCCGGTGCGGACGGCTGTCCCCGTGGGACCCTCCCCGCGTTCCGTGTCTGCCCAGGTGATGCACGCTGCCCGGAGGTACCCCTCCTCGAAACCGGCATGGGCCACGGGGCGTACCGACTTGCCTTCATCGTGTTCACCATAACCCACCCAGGCCATGCGGTAGCCACCCGTTTGCACCAGGATTCCGCAAACTTCCTCCAACAAGTGAGATTTTTCCGTGGCCCGCACAAGAACCTGATTGCAGTCGCTGATGGTTCCGAGGGCGCGGTTTACCCGGCGCAGTTCCTGCTCCGCCTGCTGGCGTTCGGTGATGTCGCGGATCGCGGCCGTCAC
>PLWR01000691.1:0-15575 GCA_003165615.1 Acidobacteriota bacterium
GACTTTCCGGATGAGTCTCTAGAGGAGCGGCACCCGCAGGGCGGTCGTTGTGGGCATTTTGACTGATAAAGGGAGCCTGCGGGCCGACGACTGACAACTGACGTCTGAAAACTGATGCCTGCCAACTGTCAACTGAGGACTGAGACATGAGCACCTTGCTCCAAGACCTGAAGTTCGGCTTCCGCATGCTGGCGAAGAATCCCGGCTTCACGGCGGTGGCGGTGCTGACGCTCGCGCTCGGCATTGGAGCCAACACGGCCATTTTCAGCTTTGTGGATGCGGTGCTCCTGAAGCCGCTGCCGTTTCCGCACCCTGATCAAATTGTGCAGGTTTGGGAGAAGCCGCCGGGGGGCGAGCGCAATGTGATTTCAACCCTGAACTTCCTGGACTGGAAAAATCAGAACACAGTTTTCGAAGCGATGGCGGCTGAGGCCGGGGCCTGGATGGTCCTGACCGGAGGCGAGAACCCGGTGGCACTCAAGTGTGCGCGTGTATCTGCGCCTTACTTCAGCATCTACCGTGCCGAACCCCTGTTGGGACGCACCTTCGCGCCCGATGAAGATCAACCTGGTAAGCAACGCGAAGTGGTTCTGAGTCACCGAATTTGGGAGAACCGTTATGGCGGAAATTCGAGCATTATCGGCCGCAGCATTCAGCTCAATGACAAAGCTTACACGGTGATTGGGGTAATGCCGTCCGGGACCTTCGATCGGATGTGGCCAGACGTGTGGATGCCGCTCGCCTTCGAGACAAAGGAGATGGCTCGGGACTACCGCTGGATGATTTCCTTTGCTCGATTGAAACCCGGCGTAACCCTGGAGCAATCGCGTCAGCAGATGACGTTGATTGGAGCCCGCATCGAGCATGACTATCCTCAGTCGAACAAGGGATGGAACGTGACGGTGGACCGGTACGAGGACCGGTTGGTGAATGATCATCTGAGGAAATCACTGTTGCTGCTTCTTGCGGCGGTTGGTGCGGTTCTCCTTATCGGCTGTGTGAATCTGGCCAATTTGTTGCTTGCGCGGGGCGCCGGACGTGAGCGTGAACTGGCCATCCGGTCGGCATTGGGGGGTGGGCGCGGACGATTGGTCCGGCAATTTCTGACGGAAAGCGTTTTGCTTGCCGGCCTGGGAGGTATTGCCGGTGTTTTCTTGGGCTGGGGAATCATGATGGGTCTTAAAGGCGGGCTGCCCCGTTACCTCCTGCCCGCCGAAGCCGACGTGCGGTTGGATGGGCGGGTGTTGCTGTTCACGGCGGCAATCGTTGTCGCCACCGGCCTCCTGTTTGGAATGGCTCCGGCGCTCCATGGCGCCAAGGTGGACCTGGTGGATTCGCTCAAAGAGGGTGGCCGGGGACCAACCTCAGGGGCAGGACGGAAACAATTCCGCAACGCTCTCGTCGCAGCGGAAGTTGCTCTGGCGTTTGTTCTGCTATCGGGGGCGGGGCTGGTGCTCCGCAGCTTTTACCAACTACTGCAGGTTGACCCAGGTTTTGACGCGACGAACGTAATTACGATGAGGTTTCCCATTTCGTCTGAGCAATACCCTGACGGCCCTCGGATAATCAGTTATCAGGAACAAGTGATAGAGAGAATTCAGGCGGTGCCGGGGGTTCGAGCCGCCGCTGTCACCGACGCTCTTCCTCTTGAAGGTTGGGGCTACTGGATGCCCTTCCTCATCGAAGGGCGACCTTTCGTGGAGCTCGCGAACCGGCCCTCCTGCGGATTCAAAAGTGTCAGTCCATCATATCTTTCGGCCGTCGGAATGCGCCTGCTCGGGGGGCGTTGGTTAGCGAAAACCGACAGACCGAATACCCTGCCGGTAGCGGTGATCAACGAAACCATGGCCAAGCGATATTTTGAAGATCAGGACCCGATCGGACAGCGAATTCTGATTCAACAGACCATCCCCGGCCAGCTCGCGCTGGGGCCAGAGAAACCATGGCAGGTGGTGGGCGTCGTGGCAGATGAAAAGACGTGGAGCTTGGACGATTCCAGTGCCGGCTTGTACGTCTCATACCAGCAAACTCCGCGTGCGTACGAGGCCCTGGTGGTGCGGGGCTTCCTGGACTCCACGCACTTGGTCAAACCGATCCAGTCTGCCGTCTGGCAGCTAAACAAGAACCAAGCCTTTAATGACATTAGGACTTTGAAGCAAATCAAATCTGACCGGCTGGGCGAGAACCGCATGAGAACAGTGCTATTGGTCGTCTTCGGGTTGCTCGCACTGATGCTCGCTGCCATCGGAATCTACGGGGTAATCTCCTACACCGTAGTCCAGCGCACCCATGAAATGGGATTGAGGGCAGCCCTAGGGGCGAGCGCGTGGGATCAGCTCCGTCTGGTCCTTAAGGGTGGAATGATCTTGACCGCGATCGGAATGGGAATCGGAATCGCCGGGGCGTTCGTCCTTACTCGCCTACTGGCGAGCCTGTTGTTTGGGGTCGAGCCCCGCGATCCCGTTACCTTCGTCGCCGTCGCCGCGCTGCTCGCCGGGATTGCCCTGCTGGCCTGCTACATTCCCGCGCGGCGCGCTACCAAGGTCGATCCCATGGTGGCGCTGCGGTACGAGTAAGGCAGTGGGTAGTGGCGAGTGGTTGGTGGCGGGTAGCACAGGCATTCCTGCCTGTGGCGAAGGACGAGGCACGCTGCGCATACGGCACAGGCAAGAGTGGCCGTGCTACCGCGATCGAAGCGGCGAGTTTGCCTCGCCATTTGGCGGCAAAAAGCCGCAATTCTGAAATGGCGGCATAAAGCCGCCTCTACATCGCTGCCATACGACGGCGAGTTAGAAGGTTCAGCTGATCGCCAAACGCAGGAAGTTGATGGCTGCCGACTGAGAACTGAAAACTGACGACTGAGAACGGAAAACTGATGTCTGCCAACTGCCAACTGAGGGCTGAGACATGAGCACCTTGCTCCAAGACCTGAAATTCGGCATGCGCATGCTGGCGAAGAACCCCGGCTTCACGGCCGTGGCGGTACTGACGCTGGCGCTGGGCATCGGAGCCAACACCGCCATTTTTAGTTTGATTGATGCCGTCATGTTGAGAATGTTGCCGGTAAAGAATCCGCAACAGCTCGTAGTGCTGAGTTGGCGCCAGACAAGGACGGTGCAAGGGGGCCCCGGCTATAGCGGGGACGGCACGCACTCCCTTTCTTACTTGGGTTTCAAACGATTGCGCCGGCAAAACGACATCTTCTCCAGCGTGATAGGCTTCGTGCCTCTCGGTCCCGGCCCCGAAAGCGTCACGGTAAGCATCGACGGCCAACCGAGCGTGGCCGGGGGCGAGATGGTCAGCGGCAATTATTTTAGCGGGCTCGGCGTTTCGCCGGTCCTGGGCCGCATCCTTACGGATGCAGATGAGGAGCATGCGGCCCGCGTCACGGTCCTCGGCTATGGCTATTGGGCGCGCAAGTTTGGGCGCGATCCGGCGGTCATTGGAAAAACGATGGCCCTCGGTGGCGAGCCCTTCAGCATCGTGGGTGTGGCGCCGCCCGAGTTCTTTGGGGTCCAACCTGGCCGGGCGCCTGACTTTTGGATTCCCCTGATTGACGTGCCCACCCTCGGCCCTTGGGGCATCACATCGCAATCCGCTTTCACCGAAAAGGGCTGGTGGTGGCTGTCGATAGTTGGGCGCCTCAAGCCCAACGTAAGCCAGTCGCAGGCACGGGCTGCACTCGACATCTGGCTTCGCCAAAGCCTCAACGATGAAGTGGGGTTGTCACCAGCGGACGCAGGAGCTTTCTGGGCTGGCCTCGATCCCGCCAGCCGGGGACTCAACTACCTGCGCGGACGATTCTCACAGCCCTTGCTGATCTTGATGGGCGTGGTCGGTCTTGTGCTGCTGATCGCCTGCGCCAACATCGCCGCGCTGTTGCTGGCGCGCGCCCAGAGCCGGCGGAGGGAAATCGCCATGCGCTTGGCCTTAGGGGCTTCGCGCGCGCGCCTCATTCGCCAACTGCTTACCGAGAGCTTGTTGCTGGCGGCGGCCGGGGGAATATGTGGAATGGTAGTGGCGGCTTGGGGAGCGAGGATTCTCCTCCGCCTGATGTCGGGCGGCCCTTCGCTGCCGCTGGAAGTTCACCCCAACCTGACGGTAGGAGGCTTCGCCGCCAGCGTTTCGGTGCTTACGGGAATCCTGTTTGGTCTCGTGCCGGCGCTCGCCTCAACACGCTTGCGTCTCAGCGCCGCCCTCAAAGAAAACGCGAGCGGCGCTCTCGGAAGCCGCAGCGCACGTTGGAGGTTGGGAAAATCATTGGTGATTGCCCAAGTCGTTTTCTCCCTATTGCTGGTGACGGGGGCGGGGCTTTTCGTGCGCACACTCATGAACCTCGAGCATGAAAACCTCGGATTCGATCCCCACGGTGTGCTCCTGTTCCGGGTCAATGCCAAGCAGAGTGGCTATGAAGGGCCACGCTTGCGCAACCTCTACGACGAGCTTCTCCAACGCGTCCGGGCCTTGCCGGGCGTGCAGGAGGCGACTGTCTCGGCCTTCGCCCTGATTTCCGGGTGGTGTAGCACAAGCTCGATCGAGGCCGAGGGTGGCCCGAGCAAGGCCGACCAGAACGTAATGGTGTACTGGAACGTGGTAGGGCCAGACTTTCTAAAGACCATGCGAATTCGATTGTTACTCGGCCGGGATATCGGTGAGCATGACACTGCCACTTCACCGCAAGTGGCGGTGGTGAACGAATCTTTGGCGCGCAAGCTCTTCGGCAACCTCAACCCGCTGGGGCGGAAGTTCACTCTTGGACAATCTTTCAACCCGAAGGAGGCCCGGCAGATCGTGGGGGTGGCGGAAGACGCCAAATTCACTGATATCCGCGCTGTGGTCCCATTGACCGTCTACTTTCCCTTCACCCAATTGGGAGATTCTTTGGGAGCAATGCATTTTGAGGTCCGTACGGCGGGCGCCCCGGCCCTCTTGATTCCCAGCGTGCGGGGCGCCGTTGCCGAAGTGGACCGAAGCTTGGCCCTTTCGGAAGTAAAAACCCAGAACCAGCAGATCGATGAGGCGCTGGTGCAGGAAAAGTTGATTGCCCGGCTTGCCAGCTTCTTTGGCGGGCTCGCTCTGGCTCTTGCCGCCATCGGACTGTATGGCACGATGACCTACACCGTCAGCCGCAGAACGAACGAGATTGGCATTCGCGTGGCCCTGGGCGCCAGCGGCAAACAAATTCTGAAGATGGTTCTCCGTGAAGCTTTCGCGCTGGTTCTGATTGGGGTCCTTTTGGGCTTGCCAGTGGCGCTCGCCGCCGGTCGCTTGGTAGCGAATCAACTCTATGGGCTGAAGCCTTCGGACCCGCTAACTCTCTTTACTGCGGTTGGCTTGCTGGTTGCAGTTGCCAGTTTGGCGGCCTACTTGCCGGCACGACGCGCAACCAAGGTCGATCCCGTGGTGGCGCTGAGGTATGAGTGAGGCAGTTGTCAGTGGTCAGTTGTCAATCGTCAGTTGTCAGTGGGCCGGGGGGCGATGGGCAGTGACTGGAAGGGGCGTCCTGTCAGGTCTCAGCTATGAGCTCACAGCCGTCAGCTGTCAGCAAAGGCCCGCAGGGCCACAGCGGGCAGTAGCTGAAAGCTGAGAGCTGACAGCCTCCGACCGACGACTGAAAACTGATGACTGACGACCAAGGATCGAACCCATGAGCACCTTGCTCCAAGACCTGAAGTTCGGCCTGCGCATGCTGGCAAAGAATCCCGGCTTCACCGCGGTGGCCGTCATCACGCTGGCACTCGGCATCGGCGTCAATACGGCGATCTTTAGTTTGATTGACGCGGTCATGCTGAAGACGTTGCCGGTAAAGGATCCCAATGAACTCGTGATTCTACGCTGGCAGGCCCGCGACTGGCCGAAGCACGCCGGGTACAGCAGCTACGGCGGTTGTGCTGGCCAGGGACCCACAGGTTGCTCATTTTCGTACCCCACTTTCCAGGGCATTCGCGAGCAGCGACAGGTGCTGGCCGCGGCGTTTGCCAACCCGGGGATGGAGGAGTTCGTCGTCATCGCCAAGGGCGAGGCGAGCACGGCGATGGGTGAACTGGCTTCGGGCGAGTTCTTTTCCACCCTCGGAGTGAAAGCGCTCATTGGACGTACGTTCACACCCGAAGACGATCAGGCCGGAAGTCCGCCCGTAGCGGTGGTGAGTTACGGATTCTGGCTCAGCCGCCTCGGCGCCGACCGGGAAGTCGTGGGGAAGTCCATCACCGTCAGTGGCGTCCCGTTCACCGTTGTGGGTGTGGCGGCGCCAGAATTTCGCGGTATGCAACCAGGATTTTCAAGTGACCTCTGGCTTCCGTTATCCGCCGAACGCGTTTTGAATCCGGCCAACAGAGTGTTCGACGGAGGGTTTTGGCGGCTGCAAATCGTGGGTCGGCTAAAGCCCGGGGTATCGCCCGAGCAGGCGCGAGCGGCCCTAGAAGTGAATTTCCTTCAGACTGCCAACTCCGCGCCCACGTTGGGATTCAAGCCGCAGGATCAACCCCATCTTATGCTGGATTCAGCCAGCCGGGGGTTTGGAACCCTGCGCCAGATTTTTTCCAAGCCCTTATTGGTGCTCTTGACCCTGACCGCCTTGGTGCTTCTAATTGCCTGCGCAAACTTCGCGAATTTGATGTTCGCGCGGGCCATATCGCGGCAAAGAGAAATTGCCATGCGCCGGACGCTGGGGGCTGGCCGCGGCCGCCTGATCCGGCAATTNNCGGAAAGCGTTCTTCTCGCCGCCGCCGGAGGAGTCGCCGGTCTCTTCCTGGCGTGGCAAGGTAGCAAAGCCCTGGCAAGCGCTGTTCATAATTGGTGGGCTCTGCTCTCGCTTGATGTAAGTCCCAACTGGCGGGTGCTAGCATTCACAGTGACGGTTTCCATTGCTGTCGGCATTCTCTCTGGACTTGCGCCCGCATGGCACGGTACGGCGATGGACTTGGCGCCTACGCTTAAGGCGGCGACAGGCCCCTCGAGCCTGGGAGGTGTGAGCGGGAGGCGATCACTTTTGCGCGATGGGCTGGTCGTCTGTCAAATAACCCTGGCGACGCTGGTGCTGGTTGCGGCCGGATTATTCCTGCGGACCCTCGTGAAGCTCAAAAGCGTGGAGCTTGGATTCAACCCGCGTAACTTAATCCTCTTTGAAATTTCTCCGGAACAAAGTGCGTACAAGAGCGAGGCGGTGAAACGTCTTTATCAGCAAATGACGGACCGGGTTTCCGCCTTGCCCGACGTGGCGTCGGCGAGCTTTTCCCGGTTCGCGCTGGTCGGCACCAACTTGAACAGCGACGAGGTGTGGATTCGGGGCGGAGCCCACCCCGCCGCCGCCCAAGTTGACACGCTGCCGGTCGGCCCCCGGTTCTTTGAAACCATGGAGATCCCGCTGCTCGAAGGGCGTGGCATCACGGCACAAGACATCCAGGGCTCAAAACGCGTCGCGGTGATTAATGCCGCCATGGCGCAGCGCTACTTTGCCGCCCAAAACCCGCTTGGCCGGTGGCTCGGTGCGGGGCAGGATGGAAAGAACACTTCTGAGATCATCGGTGTCGTGGGTGACGCGAAATACAACGAGGTTTCCAGGGACGTTGCGCCAACCGTTTACACTCCCCTGCTGGGCGGGCGCGCCACCTTTGCCTTGCGCACGGCGATCGACCCGCGAACACTGATTCCGGCGGTGCGCCGCGTTGTGCGCGAGCTTGACCCCGATCTTCCCATTATCTCCATCCAAACCCAGGCTGAGCAGATCGAGAAGACGTTGTTTGAGCAACGCTTGATCGCAGACCTTTCGGGCCTGTTCGGCCTGCTGGCGCTGATGCTGGCTTGTGTGGGCGTATATGGAGTGGTGTCGTACGGCGTGGCGGTGCGCACCAACGAGATAGGGATTCGCATGGCGCTGGGGGCGAGCCCGAGTCATATCCTGGGGTTGGTTCTGCGGCAAAGCGCGGTGCTGACACTCTCTGGCGTGGGCCTCGGCATGGCCGGAGCTGTGGCGCTCACACGCGTCGCCAAAGCATTGCTGTATGGTGTAACACCGACGGACACCGCCGCATTCGCGGGTGCGCTGGTGATTATGCCGGTGGTTGCAATGATAGCGAGCTACGTTCCCGCCCGCCGCGCAACCAAGGTCGACCCCATGACGGCTCTGCGGCAGGAGTAAGACAGTTGTCAGTCGCCAGTTGTCAGTAGTCAGGCGCCGGGTAGCACAGGCACTCCTGCCTGTGGCGAAAGCCGCGGCACGCTGTGCATAGGGCACTGGCAAGAGTGCCCGTGCTACCGCCATCGTAACGGCGATTTAGAAGGTTTAGCTGATCGCTAATCGCAGAATGTGGATGGCTGACGACTGAGAACTGGAAACTGATGACTGACGACTGCGAACTGAAAACTGATGACTGACGACTGCGAACTGAAAACTGATGACTGAAAACCAAGGATCGAACCCATGAGTACGTTACTCCAAGACCTGAAGTTCGGCCTGCGCATGCTGGCCAAGAACCCCGGCTTTACTGCTGTCGCGGTGCTGACGCTGGCGCTGGGCCTAGCCGCGGTGAGCACGATTTTCGCGGTAGTGGAAACGGTCCTGCTCAGGCCGCTGGACTACCCGCATCCCGAGCGAATCTTTTCCATCTCCCAGTCCGTGCCGAGCCTTACGCGCGGACCGCTGGTGGTAACGCTGGGAGAGTTTAAACGATGGGAGAGGTCCGGCCTGTTCGAGCATGCCGCGGTCATGGCCACCGACGAGTACACCCTTCTCGGGCCCGGTCATCCGGAGCGAATCTCAGGAGTGAGCATAACCCCCGATTTTTTCCGCGTGTTCGGCGTCCAGCCATTCCTGGGCCGGGGATTCACTAGCGAAGATTCCAAGCCGGGGAATCACCGGGTGATGGTTCTCAGTTACCCTTTGTGGATGAGTTCGTTTGGGGGCGACCGCGGCGTGGTGGGCAAATCCATAACGTTGATGGACGGGCCGATGACGATCATCGGGGTGATGCCGCCACGTTTCGACTTTCCCCGCCTGGCTGACGTGCGGACAATTGTATCGTGGTTCCCCGAGCGGACCGACTTCTGGACTCCGCTCATTGTCAGCGGGGTTCCCCACGAACAAGATAATTTCAACTACTACATGCTGGGAAGGCTGCGAGATGGAATCACCCCGCAGCGCGCCTCCGCGGAACTTCGGGCCAGCGCCATCCAAATGTTCCGGGATTTCGGCAAGAAGTCCCCTTCCTACAGCCGCGGGCGTGAATACATGTTGGAGTCGCTGGCCATCAAGGTGGTGCCTTTGCAGGACAGTATGGCTTGGGGGATTCGCGATGCGCTGTGGATGCTGCTGGCCGCGGTGGGGCTGCTACTGGCCCTGGTCCTGTTCAATCTCGGCAACCTGCTGCTGACACGGAATGCCAACCGTTTTCGTGAGTTCGTGGTGCGCGAAGCGCTGGGGGCCACGCGCTGGCAACTCTTTCGGCAAGGCCTTATGGAACAGCTAATGCTCACCGCCGCCGCCGCTTTCATCAGCCTGTCCCTCGCGGAGCTGAGTGTTTCCGTTATTCGAAACGTGGCGGGGGGGCGCCTGCCCAGGTTTTATGCACTTACCGTGGACCTGCGTGTCACCGCTTTGCTTGCCGTGCTTGCACTCCTGATCGCCGCCTTGTTCGGGGCCCTGCCGCTGCTGGTGGTTCGCAACTCCCGCCTGAGTGGCGCTTTGCAGAGCGAAGGCCGCAGCTTAACGGGTGACCGAAGCACCAACCGGCTGAAATCCGGCCTGATGGTGCTGCAGATTGCCGCATCGATGGTGCTGCTGATCGGAGCCGGGCTGCTCATCCAGAGCTTCGTGAACGTGATGCGTGTCCAACCCGGTTTCGATTGTCACAACGTGCTGAACGTCACGGTGACGCTGGACGTTAAAAAAAATCAGGACGATGCGAAGCGCCTGGCGCACTTCCGCGAGATGCTCCAAGCTTTTCGGAGCATTCCCGGGGTCGAGTCCGCCGCATTGGTAAGCGACGTTCCCCTGACCGGAGATGTAAATATCCACACCGTGGGGCCGGTGGACAGACCTGCGACCGGGCCGGAAGAGCCGGCGGAAGTGCGGCTGGTGGATGCGAGCTATTTCCGTACCATGAGCATTCCGTTGATTGCGGGACGCCAGTTTCGGGAAGACGAACCGGAAGGCTCTGCCATCATCAGCCGCAAGATGGCGTCCCGCTGGTGGCCGGGCGAGGACGCGATTGGAAAGCAGTTCAAGGACCATGATGCTCCGCCCCTCACCATCGTCGGAATTGTGGGGGATATTCACAACGCATCGCTCGAGAGCGAACCGAGAATGCAATTCTATCTGCCGCTCGCGGCCTATACATGGTTCAGCGAATACTTCATGATTCGCACCCGGATCGATCCGTTTGCCATCTTGCCCGCCGTCCAGCAGACGGTGTGGCGGCTCGACCCGGAAGCGGCGGTAAATCATCCCCAGACCATGGAGCGGCTGCTGCAATCTGTAACGCTCGACAGGCGCTTCGAGGCTGGACTGGTAGGGGGCTTCGCCGCGACGGCCCTGTTCCTGGCCGCGATGGGACTGTTCAGCATCGGTTCACTTTCCGTCGCGCGGCGCACCAGGGAGTTTGGAATTCGAATGACACTGGGTGCAAAGGCCGTCGATTTGTTAAGGCTTGAGTTGCTTCGGGCGCTGGGCCTGGTTGTGGCCGGACTCGCCGTCGGGGTCGCCGCCTCACTGGCGTTGGGAAAGGTAGTGGCGGGGCTTCTATACGGAGTGGCGCCCTGGAGCCCCGCAGTGTACATTGCGGCGGTGGCGGCGCTGGTCGTGCCCGCCTTTGTAGCCGCATGGATTCCCGCCCGGCGAGCAAGTAAGGTCGATCCCATGGTGGCGTTGCGGTACGAGTAAGACGGGGGCTGGGGGCTGGGGGATAAGGATTAGAGGCTATGGAAACCAGCTCATCGGCTCATCGGGCCATTTGGCCATTAGTGATTTAGCGATTTGGTCATCTGAAGATCACGTGATCAGGTGATGAGATGAGCGCAAGCAAAGATCGAAAGTCGAAACTCGAAAGTGCGTCTTGCGAACTGGCGGCCGAGTTTCGAATTCGAGTTTCGGTCGTCGATGACCCGATTTGAGGTAAGCGATGAGCACTCTGTTCCAAGATCTAAGATTCGGCCTGCGCATGCTGGCAAGGAATCCCGGCTTCACCGCGGTGGTCGTGCTGACGTTAACGCTTGGCATTGGGGCCAACACGGCCATTTTTAGCTTCGTGGACGGCTATTTTCTGAGGTCGTTGCCGATTCCAAATCCGGGCCGATTGGTGCGCATTTGGATGAAGACGCCGCAAGGCAAGGCTTACATCTCGGCTGCGGACTACCAAGATTTACGAACTCAATGCTCGACCCTTTCGGACATCCTTGCTTACACCCGCCAAAGCCGATTCCTGAATGGCATGGATGAAACGAGCCAGATCGGTGTGGACGAAGTATCACTCAACTACTTTGATGTCTTGGGAATCAAAGCGCTGCGGGGCCGCACATTTACTTCTGAATTTAATTCTGCTTCATCGGGTCCCAGCGTCGTCATTAGCTACACCCTTTGGCGAAGCCGCCTGGGTGGCGACCCTGGCATCGTCGGGAAAACCGTTCGGCTGAACAAACTGCCGGTAGTCGTCCTGGGAGTGGCCCCGGAACATTTTCGGGGGTTAGACAGGTTCGTTCCCACCGATGCCTGGCTGCCGGGCGAAGAGCTTGTTGATTCGGTGAACTACAGCCGCGGGTTTCACAACTGGGAGAGTTTCGGCCGCATGCGACCGGGCGCAACACCTGATCAAGTTAGCGCTGAGTTGGATATGATTGGCCGCCGTCTCGCCCTGGCTTACCCCGCCACAAATAGGGCAGCGACCTTCACGGGCCTCACGGAGACTCAGCGGATACGCGAGGACTTCCCCATCTACCTGTTGCTGATGGCTGCTGTCGGTCTGGTTCTGCTCATTTGTTGTGCCAACGTCTCCGGCCTCATTTTGGTGCAGGTGGAAAGCCGGCGCAAGGAGTTTGCCGTGCGCCTGGCGATGGGGACGACTCGTGCGCGCCTGATCCGGCAATTTCTGACCGAGGGTCTCATACTCTCTCTCTCCGGTTCGGCACTGGGGGTCATGCTTGCAGCTTGGCTCGTGAACTCCGAACGAGCGCTCTTGCCGGCTTATTCCATTCAAATTGGCCCCGACTTGCGGATCGACGGGCGAGTGCTTGCATTTACGATGTTGGTCACGTTGGTAGCGACTTTGATTTTCGGCGTTATACCCGCGCTCCATGCCTCGAAGGCTGACATCACTGCCACGTTGAAAGGACAAGAGGCAGGATTGTCGCGCGGCTCGCGCCGTGTGTCCTCGCGCAACATGATGGTCATTGGCCAGATTGCGCTCGCAATTTTGATTTTATCGGCAGCGGGCCTCCTCATAGAGAGCTTGAACGTGACCATGCAGGTACCCGTGGGATTCGACGTCCAAAAACACCTGCTCATCGTGAATATCGCGGCCCATGCCGAAGACGAGCAATCGACCACTTTACTGCCAAAAACTTCGGAGGCCGTCGAGGGCCTTCCCGGTGTTCTGCATGCTACATGCGCCATGAGGATGCCGCTTACCGGGGAGGGAGGCGGTAATGAGCAGAGGGTGTCCATACCCGGATTTGAGCTCCCGCGGGGCCAGGAGAATATTCCCGTCAAGTTCAATACCGTCAGCCCCAGCTATTTCCAGACGGTCGGGACACGCATTCTAAAGGGCCGCACCTTCACGGGGGGCGATAGTGCCTCCGCGCCCCAGGTTGTCGTAATCAGTGCGACCATGGCGCGGCGGTTCTGGCCAAGCCACGACCCGATCGGCAGCAGCTTGCGCATTGAAAAGAAAGGCTACGAGATTGTCGGAGTTGTCGAGGACGTCAAGATCAACCACATCCTGGAAGCCCCCGAGCCCTACATCTATTTCCCTTTCGCCCAAGAGCCGCTTGTGGGGGGAACGCTGATCGTTGAAACCGCAGGCGACCCGCTCCTATGGGTTCCGGCGGTTAAACAGCAAATTCGGACACTGGACAAGACTGCCGTCGTTCGGCAAGTTTTCACGGGTAGAAGTGTTATCCGCGCTGACCTCTACGAGCAACGCATGCTGGCAGCGTTGGTCACCGGCATGAGCCTGCTGGGCATGTTTCTGGCGGCAGTCGGGCTTTACGGGGTGGTGACGCATTTGGTGAACCTTCGGTCCCATGAAATCGGCATTCGGATGGCGCTGGGAGCTCGACGGAAAGATGTTCTGATGTTGGTGCTGTTCCAAGGACTGAAGCTGGTGCTTGCCGGGCTCGTGGCCGGCCTCGGGATGGCGTATGCCGCAACCCGTTTGATGTCCGGAATGCTCTTTGGCGTAACACCCACAGATCCCGTCGCTCTTTTCGGAGGGGCGTCCGTGGCGTGCACAGTGGCATTGCTGGCGTGTTGCCTGCCCGCCCGCCGGGCGACAATGGTCGATCCCATGGTGGCGCTGAGGCATGAATAGCGGACGATTGTCGATTGCCCATAGGCTGATATTCGAAATTCGACAATCGAAGCCACCACACCCGAGCGCACGCCCGGGTTTCGCATTTCAAGTTTCGGATTTAGGTCTTCGATGACCCGAAGAGTGTATATTTTGAATCGATTCGCAAGCCGACACTAAGGAGAGCGTATGGAAGCAACTCCTGAGAGCAACAATCAGGCGCAGGATAAGGGAAAGCCGAAGTCAAACGGCGCAGGGCAGGCGCTGATCCACCTGGACGGCGTCACCAAGGTCTTCTTCACCGATGAGGTGGAGACGCACGCCCTTTCAGGTATTTATCTCGACATCAAACGCGGGGAGTACCTCTCGATTTCCGGTCCGTCGGGGTGTGGGAAGTCCACCTTACTTTCCATCCTCGGATTGCTCGATTCACCGACGGAGGGAAAGTACACGCTGAATAGCGCTGAGGTTGAGGACCTGTCGATCTCGGATCGAACCCGCATCCGCAATCGGGAAATTGGATTTGTCTTCCAAGCCTTCAACCTGATCGGCGACCTGACCGTTTACGAAAACGTGGAACTGCCCCTGACGTATCGCGGCGCGCCTAGCGCCGAGCGCAAAACGCGCGTGCGGGAAGCCTTGGAAAAAGTCGGCATGGCACACCGTATGAAACATTACCCGGCACAGCTTTCCGGAGGCCAGCAGCAGCGCGTGGCCGTGGCGAGGGCGCTGGTGGGAAAGCCGTCCATCCTGTTGGCGGATGAGCCCACGGGGAACCTGGATTCGAAAAACGGCGAAACCGTAATGGAATTGCTCCGCAACCTCCACCGCGAAGGCGCCACGATCTGTATGGTCACGCACGATCCCCGCTATGCGGAGTTTGCGCAGCGCACCGTCCACCTGTTCGACGGCCAGATTGTGGACGAAACCAGGGCGTAGGGTAAGCAATCGGGCGATCGGGTGATCGGTCGATCCGGCGAATGGGTGATCGGGCGAATCGGTGAGTGCACGCGAAACTCGAAAATCGAAAGTCGAAAATGTAACGGGCGAGCTCGCCGACGAATTTCCCGTTTCGAATTTCGACTTTCGGTTTTCGGCATTTCGAGTCAATCGTCAATCGAACTTCGGCAGTTCAAGGACAACGCTATGATCAAGACCCAGAATCTGGAACGATACTATCCCCTGGCGGGTGGCCGCTATTACGTGTTGCGGCGAATCAACCTGGAAATCAAGGAAGGCGAATTCATCACCATCATGGGGCCGTCGGGGGCGGGCAAGTCGACGCTCCTGAGCATCATGGGAATGCTCGACGGCGGTTGGGAGGGCGAATTCTTTTTCCTGGAACAGCCCGTTCATAAACTCGATCCCAAGAAGCGCATGGAGCTGAACAAGCTCTGCATCGGGTTTGTCTTTCAGCAATACCATCTGCTGGATGACTTGACGGTGGCAGAGAACCTGGATATTCCTCTTTCTTATCGCAACGTGAAGTCCTCGGAAAGGCAGGCCCTGGTGGCCGACACGCTTGACCGGTTTCAAATCGTGGGGAAGAAGGACCTCTTCCCCAGCCAGCTTTCCGGCGGGCAACAGCAGTTAGTCGCGGTCGCGCGTGCGGTAATCGCCAAACCCAAGCTGATCCTTGCCGATGAGCCCACCGGAAACCTGCATACCAGCCAGGGAAAAGAGATTATGGAATTGTTCAAGAAGCTGAACAGCGAGGGAACCACTATCATCCAGGTGACTCACTCGGAGGCAAACGCCGCATACGGCAATCGGATTATCAGGCTTCAGGATGGCTGGATCGCGGGGAATTGAGTCATCGGGCCATTAGATCTCTTAATTCACGATTGCCGAATAGACTTGATAGGTCCAGAATCTGAAATGGCCACATGACCCAATGGCCCGATGACCCAATCAGCCCATGACCAGGATTCTAATTGCGGATGATCAGCCCGATATCGTGGAAGCCCTGCGCTTGTTGCTGAAGGGCGAGGGGTATCAGACCGAATCTGCAGCCTCGCCCGGCGCAATCATGGCGGCGGTTGGAGCGAAGGATTTCGACCTGGTCCTGATGGACCT
>PLWR01000691.1:15618-18676 GCA_003165615.1 Acidobacteriota bacterium
AGGCGATGCGGCGCGGGGCGCGGGATTTTGTTGAGAAGCCCTGGGACAACACCCGCCTGCTTGCGATTCTCCGGACGCAATTAGAGTTGAGCCATGCCTTGAGGCAGGGACAACGCCTGGAGGCGGAAAATCGCCTGTTGCGAACGGAAGCCCGCCCCAAGCTGATTGCGGAATCGGCCGCCATGCGCCCGGCACTGGATCTATTGGCCCGCGTGGGGCCCTCCGCCGCGAACGTGCTGATTACGGGCGAGCACGGCACAGGTAAGGACGTTATAGCGCGAACTCTGCACGCACTTTCCGAGCGCGCCATGCGGCCCATGGTCACGGTAAATGCCGGGGGGCTTTCCGAAGGCGTGTTTGAAAGTGAGTTGTTCGGACACGTCAAGGGCGCCTTCANNCGCTGTTTCTCGACGAAATCGCGAACGTCCCGTTGAACCTGCAATCCAAACTTCTGCGTGTGCTGGAGACAGGGGAATTGGAGCGCGTGGGATCGTCGAAAACCCGGCGCATGGATGTGCGCGTTCTGTCCGCGACCAATGCCGATATCGCGCAGGAGGTCCAAGCCGGGCGATTCCGGGAAGACCTGCTCTTTCGACTGAACACGATTGAGATTCATCTGCCACCTTTACGGGAGCGGCGCGAGGACCTGCCGCTGCTGGCGAATTACTTCCTCCGCCAATTCTCGCAGCGCTACCGAAAACACCTGACCGGGTTTGAAAGTGCCGCCCTGCAAACGCTGATCGACTACGCTTGGCCGGGAAATGTCCGTGAGTTGGAGCATGCCCTGGAGCGCGCCGTCCTGATGGCACAAGGCGACACCGTGCGATCGAGCGACCTGGGGCTGCGGACGGGGCACGAGGGGACAGGCCGCGTGGAAGACATGAGCCTGGAAGAAGTTGAGTGCCTCCTGGTCAAGAAGGCCATGGCACGCCACGAGGGAAACGTTAGCGCCGCCGCGGACGCGCTGGGGCTGACACGCAGCGCCCTTTATCGCCGGCTCAAGAAATACGGGATGTGAGAGTTGCGGCAAAGCGAAAATCGAAACTCGAAATTCGANNCGAGTTTCGAGCTTCGAATTTCGATCATTCCGTTTCCCGAGGCGAGCGATATGAAAAGCCATGTCGCGCCAACCGCGAAGGCCGAATGACATTTGACCCGGCAGGGAAAAGCGCGCACGCTCCGCGGCGGTCCGAGCGCCGCCGCCGGATGCGCTTTGAAGTCCGGATGCTGTCGTTCGCCCTTTTTGCGGGCGTTCCCGCCGTTCTGGCTACCGTTCTTCTCCTTTGGTTGGGAGATTACTCAAGCGCTACGCGGTGGACGGTGGCCAGCCTGGTTGTGGTGTTCTGGCTGGGCGCGGCATTTTCCCTGCGCTCCCATTTGGTCTACCCGCTGCAAACACTATCCAACCTTCTCGCCGCCGTCCGCGAAGAGGATTACTCCATGCGCGCCCGGGGCGCTCGGCCCGATGATGCCATGGGAGAAGTACTGCTGGAAGTCAATGCGCTGAGCGAGGCATTGCGCGGGCGCAGGCTGGGCACCATGGAGGCGTCCGCCCTTCTGCGCAAGGTTATGGAGGAAATCGACGTCGCGGTTTTCACCTTCGATAGCGACCGTTGCCTGCGGTTATTGAATCGGGCGGGTGAGCGGCTCCTGGGTCAGCCCGTCGAACGCGTGCTGGGGCAGGCGGCGGCAGAGTTGGGTTTGGCGGAATGTCTCGATGGGGAACCGGCGCGAACTATGACGATTTCATTCCCCGGTGGAACAGGACGCTGGGCCATGCGGCGAAGCGCTTTTCGCGAGAGCGGCATGCCGCACGAACTCCTGGTCCTAACGGACCTAAGCCGCCCCCTGCGCGAAGAAGAAAGTCAGGCATGGCAGCGGCTGATCCGCGTCCNNATTGGGAAGACGACATGCGGCGCGGCCTTGAGGTAATCGGGTCGCGTGCGGCGGCACTAAGCCGTTTTTTGGAAGCTTACGCGCGACTTGCCCGCCTGCCAAGACCGAAGCTGCAGGCGGTGGAAGCGGGCGCCTTGTTGCGGCGCGTCGTGGGACTGGAAATTCGAACGGCGGTTACCTTGGTGCCTGGTCCCGACTTGATTGTACGCGCCGATCCCGACCAGTTGGAACAGNNCGGTGGACGCGGCGCTCGAAACCGGAGGCGGAGTCTCCGTGGCTTGGACCTGCCGAGCCGATCAACTGGAGGTTTCCATCCAGGACGAAGGTCCGGGTTTGTCGAACACGTCCAATCTCTTTGTCCCGTTCTTCACGACCAAGCCCACGGGTTCGGGAATCGGACTCGTTTTGAGCAGGCAGATCGCGGAGGCCCACGGCGGCAGCCTGACGCTCGAGAACCGAAAGGAACGCGTTGGATGCGAGGCGCGCCTGTGTTTACCACTGCAATGATCTCGTTCGCTTCCTCGCCGACATGGCAAAGTGACATCCAACCAACTATCCATTGTCGTCGCACGCCATGTTGCCACAACTAAGAAGCAAGTCATCAGCCAAATTGGTGGAATGGGCAAGTAGCATGCCTTAAAGAAGGCTCGTGTGGGTCTGGGTGGCGTGCAAGGGTAATAGCGTCGCCGAACACCGATAACTGTTGATAACAGCCCTTCCCACCAGCAATCAAGCAAACTACGGGGATCGGGGAAGCGATCGTTGACTGTGCGAGTCCCTTCGTGGCTGAAGGGCCCGGTCATAGCATAGAGGGTCATCAGCAAAATGCGGTAGAAGGGAGTGGGCGCGGCGTTGATGAGCTGGGAGACTTCCTCCTGGCTCAGTACTGTGGGCAAGCGCTGCACTTTCTTGGGATAGGGCGTCTCCGCTACACTCCAGGATCTCTTCAAAGTCTTAATGAAGAAAAAACGCAGGGCGGCCAACCGTTGGGTAACGCTGCTCGGAGCCAGCTTTCGCTGGCGGAACAAATAGGCTTGGTACTCGCGAATGTGTTCGGGACCCAACTGGTCTGGAGGGCGATGGAAATAACGGGCGAAATCCTCCACCGCCGGAATGTAACACTCGATGGTCCTTGGAGCGTAATTTCGACGCTCGAGTTCTT
>PLWR01000331.1 GCA_003165615.1 Acidobacteriota bacterium
TCCCCAAGATTTTTCGGGTTCAGAACAAGTTTTTCGTGCTGCCAGTCGGCACCCGCATCGAACCAGAGGTTCCACGTGCCGTTCAATGATTGGGAGGATGGGAGTTTACCCGCCGGGAAAGCATGGCCGGAGAAGGTGAAAGAGATCAGAAGAATTGTGAAAGGCTTAAGAACCGATAGATCTTTCGGGGATGGTGTCATGGGGAATGGGATCCCTTTCGAACCATTGTACTCGCAAATGAGACTCGCGCCTGATTGTATTGATAAGCGATATTATTCGCGGCGATGGGAAGAGCGGGGCTTTAGCCCCGCCGCCTCAGGACAGAGGATTGGCTAGGCATTTAGGCCCTGAAGCCATTTCGTTTCAGGGGCTAAAGAGGCTGCGGAAAAACTCGTCGACACTGTCATTCGGAGGAGGTCGCGGCGGCGACCGACGAAGAATCTCGCATTGCGTTGAAAATACTCAGAGCGAGATCCTTCGCTGCTGCTCAGGATGACAGCATTGGGGCGTTTTTCCGCAAGCTCTAAAGCCCCGCCCTTCCATCCGCCAACAAATTAGGCCGTTAATTTCTGCCACCAAGCACAGGTACAGGTTATTTCATGAGCGTGACATCATGATGATTTACCGTATAGAGTTTACCTTGGTAGTTCACATTTGAAAGTTCGGCTTCCAGGTCAAAATCACTTAAGCGGGACTTCATCCCGATGCCGTCGTAAAGGGTCAGGTCCGCGCCAAAGATGGAGTCAATGACCATGTCCGTAAAGCAGCCGCCGGAAACAATGGCCCAATCGTTTGAATAGGGCAGGTCATACGGGCTTTTCATGGCGCCGCCCTTCTCCGGCGGGAAGACACTTTCCACTACATGGGCTTGCGCATAAGGCCCTTGATTGCCCGTGCGCGCGAGCCCTTTCACCCACTCCGCGACTCGCGCCGAAGAATCGATTTTATACAATCCTTTCGCGGTCATGGGCGGCCAGGCAACGTAGGCCCCCAGCCAACTGTGGTCAGCACGGACATCCCACGTGGCGTCGTCATCGTTGGGCGAAAGCGCATGCATCCAGAGCGGGGTGTGAAGTTCGGTCCAGAAGAAGTTGCTCATCTCCTTTTTCTGGCTCTCGCTCAGGTCGTCAAACATGGCATCGAAAACCGCAAGCATGTCGTAACAATGGCGGACTTCCTTGTAAGTTCCATCCGGCTGTCCGCACTTCCACCACCCCTTGCCCTCCACATAGAGCAGCCGATTGATTCGCGCCGCCAAAACCCTGGCATCGGACCGCAATTGGGCCGCCTGGCGGGCGTCTCCCCGGCGCTCCAGAAGCGTGGCGACGAAGCGCATGCCGTAAACGTTTCCGGCATTGATCCCGGCGACTTCGTGCAGCCAGGTGCTGACCACTTCCAGCAGGTTGCGCATATCGCCGTAATCGGCGAGGCCGTCCGAGCGTTTCACCAGCTTCTTCCAATAAAGCGCATGATCCAGCAGGAGCTCGATGACCGGCTTTCCGTTCACCACTTTATCCAGCCAGGCAAAATCGCCGGTCACGCGCAGGTAAGCGTGGGCGCAGCGGAGAATCCCATAATCGTTGACGGCGTACCCCCAGAGGCCCACTCCGCGGCCGGTCATGAAATCGGTCGCCACGTGCTGGTGCATGTCCTCGGTCAGCCAGACCTCCAGGAGCGTGCGGAGCACCTTGGGGTCCAGCAGCGCCATGCTGAGTGAAGTCAGCATCGTGTCCCAAATCCAACTGGTGGACGCACCGTAGACGCAGGTGATGTAGGTGGGACCGTAAACGGAAGCCGGAGAGACCCGGCGGCAGAAAAGCATCCCCGCAAACCCGTTGTAATAGAGGTTCCACAGCAGCGGGTTGCTGGTGTGAAGCTGGGGAAGATAACCGGAGAATTCAGAATTACCCGGCGTGAACGCCGCCCGGAGTAGATTGGTGGCTCCTTGCTCATGCTCCCTTATTAATTCATCGAAAGTACTCTGAAGGTGGTCATAGATTGCCAGTGCCGCGTCGGCGTTGGCGTCGATGACATTGAGGTAATGGAACGTGCGCGATTCGCCGGGAGCGAGAGAAAACTCATGAACCAACATGCGGCGCTGCTCAATGCGATCCGGCCGCGGGGAAACTCCTTGCACCGAGACTGCCTGCCCGTGCTGGGATTCAAACACCACACAGCCGCGCGCTTCATCATCCGTAATGCGGTTGTCGAGTTCCGCATAGCGGTACCACCATTTGTTCTTGTACGTCATTTTGGCCACGCCCGCGCGCAGGTCAAGGCCCAGTGTCCCCTTGCGGTGTTCACCGCTTTCGTTTTTCACCACAATCTGTTGCGCCACCACGCGTTGCTTCGAGGGCATAAACGTTTCGGTGGTGAAGGCGAGGCCTTCCACGCGAGTCTCACGCCGAATCTTGTGAGGAAACCACGTATAGGCAACTTCTCCCGCGGGTGCAGGGTAGTTGGCCAGGATTTGACCGTTCAGAAACAGTTCACAAGTGATGAGGTTCCTCGAATTGGGCGGATCCGGAAGCCCGCAACATGTGAAAGGAGCAAAGGTAATAGCTTGCACCGCTGAAACGGACTTGTGCGCCTGAAGAAAACCGTATTCGTTCGTCATTTGCGGAGGGTTGAAGTAGTCGCGAAAATGATGGACCAGTCGGTCGCTGGCCAGATCAGCGGGGGTGGGAATGCTGGGAAGCAATTGCCCGCGCGGCTCCGCCGGTTGGGCGCTCTTGATTGCAGGTGAAATCACGGCCGCCATGCCCGCATTCGAGGCAGCAAGCGGCAGCGCGGTTCCGATTCCCCCCAACTTCAAGAATGACCTTCGATTGAGCAAACCAGGTTGGGTTGCTTCGTCCGAGGTGTGACTGTCGGTACTCATGATTCCTGGGTCCCTTTTTGGCTTGAACTTACTCCTTCATTACCGTGCCACGGCCATCTTGGCTGTGCCCGTGCACGGGCGGGACGCCCGTGGCACAGAATTCGACCGGCGGTGAGTGTAGGTGTATGCTGCACCGATTGTCAACACGACGTAACACAAGCAGCACAGACTGTAGCATCGATCTCCGATCGACGGATTGTAGCGGCGCTCTATGAGCGCCGAACGGCGGTCGGAGACCGCCGCTACAGACTCTGCGCGTATTGCGGTTTCATGTTGAGCGTGGGACTATGTTTGCGGGGATAAGGAGGAAATTGTGAAGCGACGCGGAACATCGGAAAAGGGAGTGGCATTTCTGTTCGACCTTGACGGCACGCTGATCGACAGCGTGTATCAGCACGTGCTGGCATGGCGGGAAGCGTTGGAAGGGGCGGGCATCGAGCTTTCTGTCTGGCGCATCCACCGCAGAATCGGGATGAGCGGGGGACTGTTTATGCACGCGCTGTTCCGCGAGACCGGCCGCCACGTCACGCGCGCAGAGGCGGCGCAATTGGTGCGCTTGCACAAGGAAGCGTACCTGCGCCAGGAGAAAAGGGTCCAACCGCTTCCGGGCGCCCGGGAATTATTGACTTACCTGTCCCAAAAGGGGGTTCCCTGGGCCATCGCCACCAGCGGGCGGCTGGAAACGGCACAAGGCGCACTCGATGCCCTGGGATTGAAGCGCGGCGACCCCGTCATTACCCGCGATCAAGTCTCCCGCGCCAAGCCTGACCCGGACCTTTTCCTCGCTGCCGCCGAACGCCTGGGCGTACCGATTACAGATGCCGTGGTCGTGGGAGATAGTGTGTGGGACCTGCTCGCGGCGCGCCGCTGCCGGGCATTGGGAGTGGGATTGCTTTCCGGCGGCTATGGTCAGGATGAACTGGAGCGCGCGGGAGCGTACCGGGTTTATCAAGACCCCGCCGACCTCTTGCGGCATCTCGACGAAGTCGGCGTGCGCTCCCAGAACTAACCCCGGATGACACAGGCACCATTTGCGCGACACGTAGGGGCACCCCTCGTGGGCCCCGGACACACAACGTCTTCAACACGGGTTGGCAATGGATTGCCTTGCTAAGGAATTTCGAACGGTTCTCTGGGCCGTGTGGACCCTCACCCGACCTCAAAGATAGTGGTGCCATTTGGAATGGGATCCCCTTCAAAGCACTGGTCATTCCCGCGCAGGCGGGAATCCACTGCGCAAGTCACGGAGATGCACCGTCGACAGAGTGCATTCCCGCCTTCGCGGGAATGACCGCACCTGGGAGCGCCCGTGTCTCGCAAATAACACTGCTACCACCTCAGACTTATCCTTGCGTGTTTGGGCGGTTCGTTGAAGAATAGAAACTCGTGATCATTCCGATTTCTTGCAGCGGAAGAGTGGGACCGCCACCGCACGGGCAATTTTGCACAAATCATCCCAACTCCATTTCGGGATTGGGCAATACTCTATATGAGGAATCCGAAAATGCAGATCAAAGCGAAGCTGATGGCGCTGCTTCTTGCACTCCTGACAACTTCATTGATGACGCCGCCCACTTATGCGGCGGCCACAGCGCCGGAAGCGGATACCTTGGTGAATGGATTCCCTACGCTGGATGAGCTGGAAACCCACATGGGGTTTGCAAGCTCCCCGGAAGGCGATGATCCCCATCAGCCGTCAAGGGTCAACGCAGATTCCGAGAGTACGCAAGGCGCCATCTACCCGGTGAGCGCGCGATGGTTCACCGCGGCGCCGCCCGCCGATCCCTTCAACACCACAACCGCCGCCAAGTCCGATTCCGGCGAGAAGCCGCTCAGTGCGATCTTTGCCGATATGGATTCCGCGCAAAAGGAAGCCGGGGATCTGGGGAAGCAAATCAACAGTACGAACAACCTCCCCATCAACAAATATCTGCTCGATCGCTGGACCGTCTCTGCCCGAACGGATTACGGCACCGACATCACGGGGCTGTTTGTGGGTGGCATCGGTTTCGGTTCATTCCAGCAATCGCTGCGGCAGAGCTATGGCGTCGATTACAACCTGCCTTTGCTCGAACGCTATTCCCACAGCACCAAGTGGACCAGAATCCTCAGCGGGTGGACAGTGAGCAGCAGTGTCGGGGTCATGCCACAGCTCGGCCAGGCGTTGCAATTGCAGCAACTCCTTAATAACCTGCAACTTACGTGGTCCGTATCGCTCAGCTATGACATTTCCGGCTCCACGCTGCGCAAGATACAGGACGGCCAATATGATAAGGAAGTGGCCCTCGGCAAGGCAGTAGGCCGCGCTGCCACCACGCGCGAGGAACTGCTGAAAAAGATGGCCCTTCGCATCGATGCTTTATCCGCAAATCGGCCCGTCCGCGACACTCGCCTGACGTCCCTGCGCGAACTTTACCCGCAGTTTGAGCTCTATCAAACCCGGTATGAGGAGGCCACCTCGTGTGCCGAGCGCATGGAAGACTTCTTCACCCTCAAGGGTCTGGCGCTCAGCCTGCTGACCCTGGCCGGCTACGACCGCCCGGACAATCCTGCGACCAATCTTTTGCAAACATGGAAAAGAGCGCGCTTCGCAGGTTGCGGAAGGACTACGTAGCGCAGATGGGAACATGTCCCAGCATGGTCGGGAGGTGGGCAGCGAATGTAGCGCGGGCTTCCAGCCGGCATGGGGCCGCCAAGATGGCGGCGCTACTTTCCCCGTACCGGTTATCGGCAGTGGCAGGTGAAGAGATGAATCGATTTGGCGACTTTGAAAATCGCAAATCTCAATCGCAGATCTCAAATCTCAGATCATCCGCTGGCCCGATGCCCCGATCATTAAATCCCCACCGCCGCGGTGGAAGAATGTAAAATAAGTAAAGAGAATACGTAACGGCCGCATTTCTAAAACCGTCTAAGTTTTCTTGGTACAGGAGACGCTCAGTGAAGAAGGCAAGCTCTTATATTGTAATTCTCTTAGCTGGGATTCTATTAACGGGCCGGCCAGTCGTTGGGCAGGCTCAAACGCCGAACCCGCCGGCGGCTCAGGCGGCGCGTGCCACCGGGGATGTGACGCAGGTACAACCTGGGCATCTCACCGTGCACACGGAAAAGGGCGATGTTCAAGTAGATCTACTCGACGGCGTCAAGCTTCTTCGCGTCCCACCGGGTTCCAAGGATCTAAAGTCGGCGGAGCCCATTGCCGCGAGCGATATCAGTCCGGGTGACCGCGCCGTGGTTCTTGGTCATCTCGCCGAAGACCAGCAGACCATTCAGGCCACGCGCGTCGTGGTAATGACGAAGTCCGACCTTTCCAGCTTCCACGAGGCGGAAGTCCGAGAGTGGCAGACCCGCGGGATTGAAGGCGTGGTGAAAGCCTTGGACGCGGACAAGGGGGAGATTACCATTGCCGCGCCCAACCATCCACCGACGCCGGGCAACATGACACATCCCGTGATCCTGACCACGACTTCGAAGACGGTGCTCTTGCGTTATGCGCCGAATTCCGTCCAGTTTGCGGACGCCAAACCCAGCAATCTTGCCGTGCTCAAGGTGGGCGACCAGTTGCGCGCCCTCGGCGCCAAGAGTGACGACGGCAGCCACTACGCCGCGGACAAGGTGGTTTTTGGAACCTTCCACAACATCGGCGCCACGGTGCTCTCGGTTGACCCGCAAGCAAACACTTTGACCGTCAAGAACCTCGCGACAAACAAGCCGATAGTTGTACATGCCAACGCGGATTGCAAAATGCACCAACTCCCTGAGTGGGTGGCCCAGTTAATCGTCCGGCTTAGCTCCGGAGCGCCAGCGAATGGCGGGCCAGGGGCTGGCGGGCCACCCCGAGGTGGCACGGGAGGAGCAGGCAGTACTGGTGGCCCGAGTGGCGCGCCCGGCGGCGGCTTTGGCGGTGGAGGGGCCGGCGGTGGGGGTGGTGGAATGCGTCGTGGCGGCATGGGGAACCTCAGCCAGGCGCTGGAAAATATGCCGACGGTAACCCTTAACGATCTTAAGCATGGTGAACCCATCGTCATATTCAGTTCCGAGGGCACGAGCCCGTCAGAAGTTACCGCCATCTATATCCTTACCGGCGTCGAGCCGATTCTTGCCGCGCAGCCCAAGGGCGGCGGTGAAATGAACCTGGGTACGTGGAATCTGAGTCTCGGCGGCGGCGCTGCCAGTGGTGAAGGTGGGCCCTAGGGTACCCACGTAATCGCTGCGGGCGGAATTCAGGGAAGAAAACGGGGTCGCCCCCCAACCCTTCGCACCCATCGTCATTCTGGTGGTTTCCGCGCGGAACATACTTAAGGAGAAATGATTTTGTTTGGTAACGCTCGCCGAATTCTCAATGGATTCCTGCTCGCACTCATAATCCTCCCCTCCCTGGTTTTCGCTCAGACGGCCAGTCCCAGTTTGCGCGGCCAGGTGCTTGACCCCTCGGGCGCGGCCGTCCCGGGCATCACGGTTGCGGTTGCCGGGCCCACGGGGATGAAATTGGTTGCGCAGACCGACGAGCAAGGCAAGTATGCTTTCCGCAACCTGTCGCCGGGCAAATACACTCTCACTATTCGCCTGAAGGGATTCAGCGACTTCCTCCAGGCAGGAATCATCATCGCGCGTGGCCAGGCGCAGGTGGTAAACGCTCAATTGGTGGTAGCTCTGGAAAAACAACAGATCACGGTGACGGACGAGGCCACCAAAATTAACGTCAACCCTACGGACAACGCCAGTGCGCTGGTAATCAAAGGCAAGGACCTGGAAGCGCTTTCTGACGACCCTGATGAGTTGCAATCGGAGCTGGAAGCCCTGGCCGGGCCCTCGGCAGGACCCAACGGCGGCCAGATCTACATCGACGGGTTCACCGGTGGACAAGTGCCACCGAAATCCTCCATCCGCGAAATCCGTGTCAACCAGAATCCCTTTTCCGCGCAATACGATGCCTTGGGCTATGGGAGGATTGAAATCCTGACCAAGCCCGGCACTGACAAGTTTCATGGCCAGGTGACGGTCACCGGAAACGATTCGGATTTCAACACTCGGAACCCTTTTGCGGCGCAGATTCCCGGCTATCACTCGGAAATGTTTGACGGCAATTTGGGTGGCCCCATCAACAAGAAGACCTCATTCTTTATCGATGGGCAGCGCCGCGATATCGAAGATGAAGGCATCGTGAACGCCATCGTCCTGGACCAAACCCTCAATCAGACTTCGCTGGTCCAGGCGATTCCCACTCCCCAAACGCGCACGAGCTTCAGCCCTCGAATTGACACCCAAATCGGCAAAAACAACACTTTGACGATGCGCTATCAGCTTTGGGAAAACAGCCAGAACAATCAGAATGTGGGCCAGTTCACACTTCCGTCGGCAGCTTACAACTCCGCCGAAAGATGGCAAAGCTTCCAAGTCAGCGACGCTCAGGTGATCAATGAGAAGGCGGTCACGGAGATTCGGTTTCGTTACGGGCGCGATGATGAGCATCAAAACCCCGCCAGCTCACTGCCGTCGATCACCGTCCTGGGGGCTTTCACCGGCGGCGGATCGATTGGTGGCGCCATTCACGATTTTTCGAATTATTACGAGTTCCAGAATTACACCTCCGTTTCCCTATCCAAACATTTCCTGAAGTTTGGCGCCCGGATCCGCGATAACGAAGAGTCCGCCACATCCACCGCCAACTTCAACGGCACTTTCACTTTCCAATCCCTTAATGCCTATGAAATAACCGAAAAGGGCTTGCAAGCGGGTTTGCCCTTTGCGCAAATTCAGGCCAATGGCGGTGGAGCAAGCCAGTTCACCCTCACGACGGGAAACCCCCTCGCCGGGGTGAATTACGTTGAAGTCGAGCCTTACGTGGAAGACGACTGGAAGGCGCGTCCCAATTTGACCATCAGCGGCGGGCTGCGCTTCGAGACGCAGAATCACATTCACGACCATGCGGACTTTGCCCCGCGGATTGGCATCGCCTGGGGACTGGGAAAGGGCAAGTCCACCAAGACCGTGCTGCGCGCCGGCTACGGAGTTTTTTACGACCGCTTCGCCCAGAATTACATCTTGAATGCGGAGCGCTTCAACGGAATTATCCAGCAGCAATACATCATCCCCTCACCCGATTTTTACCCTGACATCCCGTCCGCCAGCACCCTCTCCGCAACCCCCACGATCTATCAAATCGATCCCCATCTGCGCACACCCTACACCTCCCAGGGAGGCATAGGGCTGGAGCGGCAAGTTACGAAAATCGCCACGGTCTCCGTGACCTATCTCAACACCCACGGCCTCCATCAGCTCATTACGCGGAACATCAA
>PLWR01000609.1 GCA_003165615.1 Acidobacteriota bacterium
CCGGTGCTGGTGGATTTCTGGGCCAACTGGTGTGGGCCTTGCCGCATGATGGCGCCCACCGTGGCCGCGATTGCGGTGGAATATGCCGGTCGCGCCAAAGTGGGCAAGCTGAACGTGGATGATAATCTCTCGGTCGCCAGCCGCTACGGGATCCGCAGCATCCCCACCCTCCTTCTTTTCAAGGGCGGGCAGATTCAGGAGCAGGTGGTGGGGACCAAGCCCAAGGATGAGCTTAGCCGGTTGCTTGATAAATACCTCGGATGAGGTTGGCAGAATCTTGTAACCACGGCGGTGGCCGCGGCGGCTTCTGCCCGCTGCGGACCCGGCCCTTCCCGCGGGGCCGCTGGTTTGCGGGGCAAAATCCTTTCATTCTCCTGCCATCAATGGAATCGTTCGGGTTAAAATTACAGGACGCAACTGCGTCCAGGGAAAAAGCAGGCAAGCATGTCAACCAATGTCGTGGTGGTGGGTGTTCAGTGGGGCGATGAGGGCAAGGGCAAAGTGGTGGATGTCCTCGCCGAGCACTTTGACATCGTTGCCCGGTATCAGGGAGGCGCCAACGCCGGGCACACCGTGTTTGTAGGGACGAAGAAATATGTGCTCCAACTTCTTCCCACCGGCATCATTCGCCCGGATAAGATCGCCGCGATCGGTAACGGCGTGGTGTTGGATCCGGAGGCCTTGCAGAATGAAATCCGCAAGTTGGATGAGGCGGGCGCGAACGTGGACGGTCGATTGAAGGTCAGCGATCGGGCGCACTTGATTTTGCCCTATCACCGCGCCCATGAACTTGCCGCCGAAGCCGCTCGCGGCGCGGGAAAAATCGGGACCACCGCCAAGGGTATTGGACCGGCTTATGAAGACAAGGCCGGGCGGCGCGGCTTGCGCGCTTGTGACTTGCGCGACCCGGCGAAGTTCCGCGAAAAGTGCATCGCTATTGTGACGGAAAAGAACCGCATCGATGCCGCGCTCTTCGGCGCGGCTCCCCTGGATGCCGAAGCGCTGGCGGACCAGTGCTTGCAGTTGGGCGAAGGGGTTCTGCCCTACCTGGCGGATGTTTCCATCTACCTTAATGCCGAGATGGATCGCGGCAAGCGCGTGCTTTTTGAAGGCGCCCAGGGAACCATGCTGGACCTGGACCACGGCACCTACCCGTTTGTGACATCATCGAGTTCCACGGCCGGGGGAGCTTGCACCGGCACTGGCGTTGGGCCCACGCGCATCAACTCGGCGATCGGTGTGTCCAAGGCTTACGCCACGCGCGTGGGCAGCGGGCCCTTTCCCACCGAGGCTTCCGGTGAGGAAGGGGAAAAGATTCGCGAGCGCGGCGGCGAGTACGGCGCGGTTACCGGACGCCCGCGGCGCTGCGGATGGTTCGATGTTCCCGCCGCGCGCTATAGCGCCCGCATCAATCATCTGGATTCGCTTATCATCACCAAGCTGGATATCCTCGACCCCCTGCCGGAAATTCCCGTGGGCGTCGAATATGAGCTCAAAGGCAAACGCTTTAAGGATTTTCCCCCGGAGATCGAAAGCCTGGAGCAGATGAAGGTTCACTACCGCACGGTTCCCGGCTGGCAAAAGCACACCTACGGCTCGCAGGAATTGTCACAATTGCCGGACCGCGCCCAGGATTACCTGAAGTTTCTTGCTGACCAGGTGGGCGTGAACATCGCCATGGTATCCACCGGGCCGGAGCGCGAACAGTGCGTCTGGCTGGATCAGTCTGTCGTAGTGCGTCCTTAGTTCTTGATTTTGGATTTTAGATTGCGGATTTTGGATTAGGCATTGGATGAGACTGCTGCGAGCTCAATCCAAAATCGAAAATCCAAAATCCAAAATTCGATGCTTTCCTTCAATCAGGCCCTTAACATCGTCAAAGAAAAACTGGCCGCGGCGAATCTTGACCCGGCAACAGAATCGGTGCCTCTGGGCGAGGCGCGCGGCCGCGTCCTGGCGGAGGACGTTGCGGCGGACCGTGATTATCCGCCCTTTCATCGTTCCATCCGCGATGGGTTTGCCGTGCGCGCGGAGGACGTTGCTGCGCCCCCCGTGGAGCTGCGCTCACTCGGGGAAATCCGCGCGGGTGGGCATTATGCGGGTCAATTAGGGGCCGGTGAGTGTGTCTCCATTATGACTGGCGCGCCGTTGCCCTCGGGCGCGGACGCGGTGGTGATGGTGGAATACACGGAATCCGTGGGCGACAAGGTTAAGATTCAGCGAGCGGTTCGAGCCGGCGAGAATGTGGTTCGGCAGGGAAGCGAAGCGCGCGCGGGGGCCCGCGTTTTGCCGCGCGGCCGGCGCTTGGGTGCGGCGGAGCTGGGGCTGCTGGCCACGGTGGGGAAATCGCCGGCGCCGGTTTTTGCCCGGCCGGTGGTGGCTATCCTTCCCACGGGTGATGAGGTCGTGCCGGTGGAGCAACGGCCCGAGTGGCTCCAAATTCGCAACAGCAACGCCATCTCGCTCGCCGCCCAGGTGGATGCCGCGGGCGGCATTCCTCGCTGCCTGGAGATTGCCCCGGACCGGCCGGAGGCATTGCGCGCCCTTATTCAAGAAGGATTAGCCTCGGACCTGCTGCTCTTGACGGGCGGGGTTTCCGTGGGGAAGTACGATTTCGTGGAGCAAGTCCTTGCCGATTTGGGCGCGGAGTTCTATTTTCAGAGTGTGGCTCTGCGGCCGGGAAAGCCGCTCGTTTTCGGCCGCTTGGCAGGGAAGTTCTTCTTCGGTTTGCCGGGCAATCCGCTTTCGACCTTTGTGACGTTTGCCTTGTTCGCGCGGCCGGCGCTCGAAGTCCTGGGGGGCGCGGAATTTGCAGCACCGCTTTTTCTACGGGCGCGCCTGGACGAGCCGTTGCAGCAAAAAACCGGGTTGACCACGTTTCTGCCGGCACGCCTGGAGCGCACTTCCGGTCATCCCGTGGTGAGCCTGGTGAATTGGCAGGGTTCGGGAGATCTGGTGGGGGTTGCCGCAGCCAATTGCTTTATCGTCCTGCACCCGGAAGAGACCAGCATGGCCGCCGGGGATTGGGTTGATGTTATGCTGAAGGAACAGTGAGGAGGAATCGGGTGATCGGGAGATCGGCCGCTCATAATCATGGGTACAAAACTAAGTCACTACGACCGCGCCGGCCGCATCAAGATGGTGGACGTGTCTTCCAAGCCTGACACTTTGCGGGAGGCGGTGGCGAGCGTTCGGGTGAAAATGAGCGCTGCCGCGCTGCGTGCCGCCCGGGGCAACCCCAAGGGCGATCCCCTGGAAATTGCGCGCGTGGCAGGCATTGCCGCGGCCAAGCGGACCGCCGAGCTGATTCCGCTTTGCCACCCCCTGCTTTTGAGTCATATTGATGTTCAGGCGAATTTCTGNNGCAAGGCGGCTGACCACGGCATCGAAATCTCCCAGCTCCGCCTGCTGGAAAAAAGCGGGGGCAGGAGCGGCCATTATCACGCCAAAGTGAGGCGTGTGCGGTAGGAGCCAGGTGCCAGGTGTCAGGTGTCA
>PLWR01000297.1 GCA_003165615.1 Acidobacteriota bacterium
TTATTATTTACGGATAAGCTCTAAGGATTCACTTTGCCCATCGTACTTTCGCGTGGGAAAGTGAGGCGCGTGGCAAAGCCCATGTCCACGTTGTCATCATCGGTTTTGGAGCATTCGAGATGAATGGCAAACGAATTTACGATTACGAATCGGAGAACGGGAAAGTGTCCGTCTCACCCGCGAAGAATATCAGTCCTTATCTCCTTGAAGGTAGCAACGTTGTTGTCCTCTCGCGCTCGGCTCCTGTCTCACAAGTTCCTGAAATAGTTTTCGGCAACATGCCGAACGACGGAGGCCATCTCATTCTCACGGACGAGGAAATGACACGACTGCTCAGGAACGAGCCAGCCGCGAAGAAATTCATCCGTCCATTCCTCGGCGCTGAAGAATTTATCAATGGCGGGCACCGTTGGTGCCTTTGGCTCAAAGACGTATCTCCAGTCGAACTCCGCGCCTTGCCAGAAGTCAGGGAGCGAGTCGAGGGTGTGCGGAAACATCGCGAGGAAAGCCCGCGTGCAACGACACGCGAGTTGGCTAAGACACCGAGATTGTTCGGTGAGATTCGGCAGCCTGACAACGATTACCTTTTGATTCCTTCTGTTTCCTCAGAGACCCGCCAATACATACCAATCGGCTCTATGCCGAAAACTATGATTGGCAGCAACGTCGTGTTCTTTGTTCCGGACGCGACGGTTTACCATTTCGGTGTCCTTTCCTCCGCCATGCACATGGCTTGGGTGCGGCTAGTTAGCGGACGATTAAAGTCGGACTACCGCTATTCGGCCAAGCTGGTTTACAACAATTACCCGTGGCCGGAAGCGCCGAGCGCCAAACATCGCGCCGCGGTGGAAGCCGCGGCGCAAGCGGTGCTGGACGCCCGCAAACAATTCCCTGGCTCTTCGCTGGCCGACTATTACGACCCGTTGGTGATGCCACTTGCACTGCTCAAAGCCCACAAGCAGCTAAATCGGGAGGTTGACCGCTGCTACCGCTCCCAACCCTTTAAAAACGACCGCCAGCGCGTTGAACATCTCTTCGCCCTCTACGAAAAGCTGACCGCACCCCTCATTCCCTCCGCAAAAAAAGGACGGCCAAAACAACGCTCAAATTAGGGCACTGCCGCCTTCGCGAACCACCTTCGCGAATCTGTGTTGCTTCCCGCGAAGATGTTGTAACATGTGCGCAGTGAAACGCCGGTAAGCAGCCGTGAGAGCAGAGGGCTGGCGCCAACCGGGACGGTTTCGCCTCATGCCGTAGACGTTCAACCGATTGAAACCTGGCGCCGAATTGCCTCTGCAAAAGGTGCAAGGCGAGGGAGTTTGTCCAGTTCGAAGTCTTGGCAACCTGGCCAAACAGAATTGATCCGGCGTGACTCCGGCAACGCAAGAGGTCAGCGATGAGCATTGACCAAATCAACATTGCGCCCGAACCCAGTGTCGAAGCCCCGAAGGCCACGCGCCGCGAAAACCTGGCGCTTAGTTACCAAGAAATCCTGACCGTTACCACGCGCCTGCGCGCCAGCCGTCAAGCGGTGATGGACGCTGAGACTTTTCGCAGTTCCATGAAGGCCGCTCTTTCCGCGGCGGAAGCCGACGCCGTCCGTAAGGGTTACACGCCTGACGACGCGCGTCTGGCCAGTTTCGCGGTGGTGGCTTTTCTCGACGAATCGGTTGCGGTCGTAAGTGACCCCAATTTTGCCGATTGGTCCCGCCGGCCATTGCAGGAAGAGATGTATGGCGAACACACTTCGGGCGAAGTCTTCTTTCAGCGCATTGACCGCCTGCTGGCACGCGGCAATTCTCCCCAGGACGCCGATGCGCTGGAAGTCTTCGGACTCTGCCTGCTGCTGGGGTACCGGGGACGATACGCCGCGAGCGGACAAGGCGGAGTCGAAACCGTGGTGACGGCGATAGCGGATAAGGTGCAACGCATTCGGGGACCGCGTCCCCTGGCTCCCGACTGGGCGCCGTCGCCGGATGGCGTGCTCCAGCCGCCTCAGGATCCCTGGGTGCGGGCGCTTCTGATGGGAACTTTGGGAGCTTTGTTCCTCGCGGTCTTGTTTTTTGCGGGTTATAAAGTCGCCCTGCTATCCGGGGCATCGGGACTACACTCGATTGGTCTGCTTGCCCCTCATTAGGAACTGGCCGTGAACACTGCGTGGAAATACTGGGTTGTGGCAATCGCCCTCATGGTGTGGTGGGTGGTGGCGTGGCTGGCAGGCTCCTGGATGAGCCTGCACGGGAATGACCTCTGGATTCTTCGTGGCGCGCTGCTCCTGATCGGCTTGGCGGCCTTCATCACCTGTGTCTGGTGGTTCCGGGGACTCGATGAAGATCGTTGGGAACAGATGGCGGAAGAAGGAACCGCGGGCAGCGATGAGATCGACATCCTGATGCGGAAAGCCCAGGCGCGGCTGCACTCGACCGATGCCGGCAACGCGGGGTTCGGCGATTTGCCGGCGGTTTTGGTTCTGGGCGAAGGCGGCTCCGCCAAGACCAGCGTCGTCCTTCATTGCGGTCTTGAAGCCCAACTTCTCGCCGGCCACCCCGTCCAGAACGACACCCCGATTCCCACCCGCGCCTTGAATCTGTGGTTCGCGCCGCCGTTCATCGTGGCGGAAGCCGGCGGCCCTTTGCTCCATGAGCCGCCGAGGTGGGCGCATTGGGTGAAGAAGTTCGCGCCCCGCGGAAGCCAATTGCTGGGAAAAGCCGTTGCTCCCGCTCGCCTCGCCCTGATCTGCATCGATTGCGACAACTTCGTGACCCCGGGAATCATCGAGACCCTGGGCGCGAGCATCGACCAATGGCGGGCGCGCCTCCGCGAGGCGGGTCAGCTATTGGGCATCAACCTTCCCGTCTATGTGCTTTTCACGCGGGCTGACCGTCTTCCGTTCTTTCAGGATTATGTGGCGCCCTTGAGCAATGACGAAGCGGCGCGCGTCTTGGGCGCCTCCCTCCCCGTGGCCGCATACACCTCGGGGTCGTACGGCGAAACCGAGACCGCCACCGTTTCCACCGCCTTCGACAATCTCTACCAATCTCTTGCGGAACTGCGGCTGGGCTTGCTGGCGCGCCAACCCGATAACGCCCAGGCCCCGCCCATTTACGAATTCCCCCGCGCGTTTAAGAAGCTACGGTCGATGGTGGTTCCGCTGCTGGTGCATATTTGCCGGCCCGGCCAGTCGCACCTTACCCCCTTCCTTCGCGGCTTCTATTTCACCGGGGTCAGACCCCTTTTGGTCAGCGTGCCGCGGCCGGCGGGATCCAAAGAGCAACCGCCCGCGCCGGCCCCTGCCACCCTGGGGGAATTAAACGCCACGCGCATGATGAATATCCAAAAGGCGGTGGAGGCGGCGCGGGAAATGAGTGCGCCCGATGCCGTGGAAACCCGCCGAGTCCCTCAGTGGGTCTTTCTTCCTCAACTCTTTAAGGAAGTCCTCTACAAAGATTCCACCGCCCTCACCACCAGTACCTTCAGCACCAAAATCGGTCAGCGCAAGAAATTTCTCCTGGCGGCTGCCATGGGAATTCTCCTGGTTCTGATGGTGGGCTTCACGATTTCGGCGATTCGCAACAAGCGCCTGGAGAACCAGGTCCTGGAGGCAGCGCAGGATCTTTCCGCTGTTCACCCGGCGGGCCGGCAACTCCCCGCACTTGATGACTTGGGCAAATTGGAAGCTCTCCGCCAGACCGTCGAGACCCTGGCCAACGATCAGCGCGAGGGGCCGCCCTTCAGCATGCGTTGGGGGCTGTATGTGGGCGATTCCCTGCTTCCCGATGTCCGCAGAATATACTTCCAGCATTTCCAGGAAATGCTTTTGCAGCAGGCGCAAGCGGGGTTGCAGCAAACCCTATCCGCCCTGCCCGCGTCTCCGGCGCCCAGCGATCGCAGTGATCCGGCGTTTGATGCCTTAAAAGCCTACCTGATGACAACCTCCGAATTCGCGCGGAGCGATCGCGAGTTCTTGTCACCCATTCTCCTGCGTGCCTGGGCGGCAGGCCGGAATATCGATTCGGCGCGCCGACAATTGGCGCAAAGGCAATTTGAGTTCTACGCCGGTGAACTGAAATCCGCAAATCCCTTTCCGGCGGAGAATGATGCCCAGATCGTTGCCAGCGCGCGCCATTACCTGGCACAGTTTCCGGGAGACGGGCGGGTCTACGGGCTGATGCTTGCCGAGGCGGAAAAATCCAACCCCACCATCGATTTCAATCGCAAGTTTCCCGCCGCGATGGAGGTGATTGCTGATCAGGCCGTAGTGAGCGGGACCTTCACCAAAGGCGGATGGACCTTCATGCAAGGTGTCCTGAAGAATCCATCGCCGTATTTCAGCGCGGATTCATGGGTGCTGGGACAAGCAAATCCCTCGGCGGCCGAATTGACGCAACGCGCCGTAGCCCTGCGCCGTGCCTACCAACAGGACTACATCGAGCACTGACGTTCTTTCTTGCGCGGCGCCACCCCTCATCAACCCGTAAGCCTGGGTAGCGCATCCCAGGAACTTCAGAAACTTTCCGGCGACCAGTCGCCCCTCCTGGCCCTGATTTGTGTTGCCGCGCAGAACACCGCCATCGACCAACCCGACGTAGCCCTGGCCTTTCAAGCCGTCCAGTCGGTGGCCCCGCATGACTGCCAGGAGCAGCCTGCAGGCCCGGCGACTGCCGCATACCTTAAGAGCCTGAGTGATCTTCAGGTTTGTGTGGACCGGGCTGACAACAGCCCGGCGGAGCAAAAGGATTCCGCCAGAACCCAGTGCTTGAGCAGCGCCACGCAGGCGGAGGGGGCTGCGAAGAAAATAGCTGAGAGTTTTCAGCCTGACCCGGATGCCCACGCCGACGAGACCGTCGAAGACCTGCTGCTGGCGCCCATCAAGACCGTCGCCACTCTCCTGCGCCCCGGTCCCGTCAGCGCCGCCGCGCTCTGCGCCGAGATGAGCTCGCTGGAATCCCAATTCCCCTTCCAACCCCAGGCCCCCCGGGAAGTTCCCTTGCAGGAACTCAGCAGGGTATTTGCACCCAAGAAGGGCGCGCTTTCCCAGTTCTATTCATCGGCGCTGAAGGGTCTTCTCCTCGCCCAAGGCACGAACTTCGCACCCAATCCTGCCTCTCCACAAAAGGTGAAGCCGGAGTTCCTGAGCTTTTTCAACCGGGCTATGGACGTGCAGCGAGCGCTCTATCCGGGAGGCGGGGAACCCCTGCAGTTCCGGTACGCAATCCGTCCGCTGTCAACGGAGAATATCAGCAGCCTCGAGTTCGCGATCGACGGCAGGAGTTTAAGCTTCGGCGGCGGCACCACGCAATTCAGCCCCTTGAGCTGGCCGGGAACATCCGGGCAGGGGGTAATGCTGACGGTGAAGATTCCCGGCGGAGCCGAGTTGGGATTCCCCAGCTATGGCGGCGTGTGGGGAGTCTTCCACTTCTTTGATGACGCCACCGTTCTTCAGCATAGCGGGAATATCTATACTCTTCGCTGGGTCATGGGCGGCGATCGTCCCGTGACCGCCCCCAACGGCAAGCCGGTTTCGGTTCAATTCGAACTGGACACCCAGGGGGCGATGCCTATTTTGGAAAAGGGATTTCTCTCCAATCTGCATTGCGTGCCGGTGGTAGCCCAGTGATGGCAGGCTGACCTTCCCAACAGGAATTAATGGGGATTATCGATGCGGGAAAACGGCTCGTCGGGTTCGACGAGCGGGGAGAGGCGTCGTCCATTGCCCCCAATTGCACTCCCGCCAGCCGGCCCTTGGCGGGATGCGCGTGAGCACAAGGCTCACTACTAGAAGGGGCTAGCAAACAAACTGCGCCGCTTGAACACCACTCCGACGAGTCCGAGAAGTCCGACGAACAATAGACCGAACGTGCCCGGCTCAGGAGTCGACCAGGATTGAAACGAGGCCTCCGACGAGAATCCTTGTATTTGGAGGGGATCGCTGGCGCCGGTGGTTACCTGAACAACCATGTCCTGGTAATCCTTGTCCGAGTGCTCGAAAGGCAGGGCTTCCATCCCAATCCAAAAGGAGGAGCCCGCGTTGAAAATCACAAAATGCTGGTCAGAAGTTTCACCCGGGCCATTCAGGAAAGCCTGCGAGTACCAAGTATCGTTTATGCTAGGAGTAGCATTATCAAGATAAAGTCCATAGTCGCCGGCTGGCAAAGTTACCGAGGTTCCAGGGGTTGCAGCACCCGTAAACATCGATCCTCCCGAGCTTGTGTCCCCGGGGAGAATCCAACCGAAGGTGTCGTGGCGTGCGTTGCCTGCAAGGGCCGCTTCAAAAGTGAAAGTAATGGGCTGGGTGGCGCTTACAGTGAAATTCGGGTCGGCTCCGCCGCCGGAGAGTGCCCAATACGGCACTGCCCCCGGGGCGCCCGCGTCCGACAGCGTGCAGGTGCCGGTGCCAGTCATACAAAAGCCGATGTTAGCCTGCGGGCCATCCCAAGACAGGTTGTCCCAGAAGTAGTTCCCACTGTTGTTGAGATTGCCTGCACACTGGCTTGAGGGCGCTGTTAGCAAGATGAGAACAGTTGCAAAGAACGACAATATCCATGTACTCATATGCACATTGGTCAGAGTCGTTTTGGGTTTCATTTGTATCCTCTAATCTTTCAAAAAGCAATTTCTTGGCCAAATTCTTACGCCCTGTAATATGCGCAGAATGAGCCTAACCGATGGAAGTCCGCCCCAAGGATGCGGGGCGTGTGTGCAACTTTCTGCCGAATTGTGGAATTATTAGAAATACATGACAGGGAACTTAACTCATTACTTGCCGTCGGCGCGATAGTCTGCCCACCGTCATCACCGTTGCCCGCGCCCCGCAACTGCGGAGCTGGCGTCACGAGAGTCGATGAATTCGACTGCGTGCTGCCACCCGCGCGCGTCCCGCCGCCGTTCCCGCCAGCGCTTGAGGGTCCAAACCAGACCGTAAGTAGGAAGCCCGGTTCGATGAAACCGTGAACTTAAATCAAAACACGCATACAATAATGGGGACGGCCATTCGAGCGGCGCCACAAAAGAAAATCAGAAGGCAAAGGGCAAAAGTGAAAAGCCTGACGTCGGCAAATTCTTGCTGAGAAAATAAGAAACTGCGGGTTCGGGTGCGGGTGTCATTTGGAATTGGATCCCTTTCGAAACACACGTCATTCCCGCGAAGGCGGGAATCCAGTGCGTCGGCGCCGAATTTCCAATGGCTTACGGAGTGGATTCCCGCCTTCGCGGGAATGACTACACTTCGCAGTCCACGTGTCGCGCAAATAGCACCGGTACGAGGTTTTGCAATCCAGAGAATCAGGCTCACGCCCAGGAGGAAATTCATGAGACTTCAATCAATGACCAGGACGATGCCCTCGAGGAGAAATATCAGCAGGAGCGGCTGGCGCAAAGTGTCGGTGGCCAGTCTCCTCGCCGTGCTGATGCTGGGTGCGGCAAGCTGCCAGAAATCCTCGACGGGCGGGGGGATTCTCAGTGAGGTCACCAAGAGTCTTTCGCAGCAGCCACCGGAGATTGATGCCGGGAACGGTGTTTCCTTTGGCGCCGGGCACAGTTTCGCCCATGTCGTTCTTAAACCGGGGGTGAAGCTTATCGAGAAGGCAACGGTGGACGCCTCGATTCAGGGCATTGGCAGCGATGGGCACGGCGTGGTCTTCAAGAATGCCGCGCCCGAAATTCTAGCGCTGAAGGCGGGCGACGTCCTTATCGTTAAGAATGCATTTGCCGCGAAAGTTCTAGCGGCGGAAACCGTCGGTGACCAGACCGTGCTGGTTACCGACCGCGTGGGACTGGCCGACGTGCTTCAGCAGGGCGAGATCAATGTCGATACGCCGATCACCTTTCATCGATCAATTGCCGCGGACACACCGCGCGTTTCCCCCCGGCCCTTCAAGCTGATGGACCTGATCGAGACTCCCGTGTATGCGCAGAATGGCAGTGGGGTTCTGGCGCAAACGCCGTCGTCCCAAGTCACCAGTGCGGCCACCAGCCTGTTGACCTCCGGCTGGAACATTGAAAAATGGTCGGTCACACCGGCGGGCAACTCGGCAAACATTTCGGCGCGCATGACCAAGGACACCGACGGATTCAAGGCCGCGGTGGAAATGGATGGCTCGATTTCGAATTTCCAGTTCACTTCGAACATCAAGTTCCCGTTCCAGGGCGCCGGAAATCAGATCGTCTCCGGCGTCAAACAGATGAGCGGAAAAATGCACTTTGTGTGGGAAATTGGCAAGGGCACGCCCGGAGTCTGGGCCGTGGAGGACAAGATTAAGCTGCCGGCCGGAATTACCATACCTCTGAGGCCGATTTTTGGAGGCGTGCCGCTGTCCCTCGATATCAGTTCGGCATTTTTGATTCACCCGGCGCTGACCGGGGGAAATGAATACTCCAAGGGCGGATTCACCATTGGTTGGGTGGGCAGCAACAGCCCGGGGGACAGCGGCACCGAGGGCCTGACTTTCCAGATCACCGACGACGCCAACGTCTCTCCCATTGCCCCCAATGGCATGGTCATCTCCTTCTGCGCTCCCCGCATTGAGCTGAAGTTGGGGCTGCTGGGCGCCTATGGAAGCTCCACAACCCTGAAGGTGGCGGCCGCCGCCATTGACGCAGCGATCAGCGCTGTCGCGAACAAATATCTCCCTCCCGCCGTAGTAAGCGCGCTGAAGGCTTCGCCCCTCGGTAAGATGTCCGTCAGCAACACGCTGGCTTCCAGCGCGGATGTCTATGTCCAGGTCATCCACACCGAGGGCGTGACCCACTCCTCCAACATGACCCTGGCGCCGTGTACAAAAATCGAACTGAAGGTAACCGCCCAGGAAGGCGGAGACGCAAAACTCTTCGGCCTGACGGATAAAGCTACGACCACCAAAGATATTTTCGCCAAGACTTATACGGAGTGGAATCCCGGCAGCAAGTTTTGCAAGGGAATTTGAGCGGGCCCCATTTGGATGCAAGCCGCGTAGCGGCGATGGAATGTGGCCCATGGCGAAAGGCATGGGAGAAGAAGTCCGATAGGGAAGGACCCGGCAGGGGCGAAAGAAATGATCTGCCCCGACAAGCGACTCTGTCGCCCGCTGACGCGGGCTGAAGCATTCATTATGAGCGCGGTCCCACGGCTGTCGCCGTGGGCCACATTCTTCCGGCCCTGGCGGGCCTGAATTGGTCCATGCTCTCGCCGTTTTCTGGCAGGCGGTTCGCGAACCACCCCTACGATCCCCTGCGAAATTCATCGACCCCAACAAACAGGGGTCTCCCCCCCGCGAACTATCTCCGCTCAGCGCTTGCTGTTTTGGGAGAAGTCCTGGATGACTTTCTGGTTATCCAGCTTCTGCACAAACCAGACGTACCTATATTCCTGCCAGGGCTTCACTCCATTGCGGTGCGTGCCCGTGTCCTCCATGTAAGCAAAGACGCTTCCGTCGGAGGCGGGAATGCTGGTTCCCATCTGCTGCGCCAGTTGGGTAACCTCCGCCGGCGGCTTTTGCGTTTTGGGACCGTTATTAATCCAGATAACGCCCGCTTTGTTGCTGAAGGGGCTCCAGGCAGGGAAAGGCTTCTTATCGGTCTTGTAGTTCACCTGATACACCAGCGTCAGATCCGTGCTGCCGTCAAAGACGTCGCCGGACTGCTTTAGGACCATCTTCGTCTCACCGTTATACATTCCCACGTTGCCTTCGATCTTGAACAACCGTTCTTCCGGTCCATGCTCAAGCCCTTTGTAGTTGAACTGCACCTGGGTGACCCCGGGAACCATGGGCACACCCATGGGCATGTTGGGGCCCACGGGCAGTGATTCAATGGCTGAGGCGCCCACCTGTTTGGAGGCTTCACCGAGCGTCCCCGGCCCCACGGACGTGCACCCGCCACGTTTCTTCACCTCGTCTTCCTTCTTATCGTCCTCGCCCATCTTTTCCACCATGTCCTTGCCCATGGTCTTCAGCTGGTCCTTTCCGACGTTCATGAAGGCATTCATCGCCCACTGGTCCGCGTGGGCCAGGAAATGTTCCCATTGGTGCCCCATTTGCTTCACCGCCTCCTGATCCACTGTTTGCGCGGCCTGGTGCGCCGCATTCTCCTGGGCCAGGGCGGTCGCTTGACCTGCCAGCGAGCAAGCTTCCGAGAGCTCTTTGCTGAATTGCCAGAACTCGGGAAGCTTGGCCAGCACATTGATTCCCCAGTTCGTGTACTTAACTAAGTTGGCAACGCCGCAGAGATTCGGGTCGAGATCGTAGGCAATGACGCCGCCGCCTTGGATAACACCCTGGCTGTTCACTCCAATGGAGAAGAGCGTTGCATGCTTCACCGCCAGGCTCATCATATTGTTGCGGCGAAAACGCACTTCGTAGCTGGCTCCCCAGCCTTGCCAGAGGCCCGCTACCTTGGACATGACTCCCGGGTCAGGCAAGGCGCCGGGACCGGGATTCGGATTGGGGGCGGGGCCCGGACCAGGGCCCGTGCTAGTTCCTGTGCCCGTGCCCGTCCCAGTTCCTGTGCCCGGACCAGGGCCAGTTCCAGTTCCGGTTCCGGTGCCTGTGCCAGTACCTGTTCCCGTGCCGGGCCCCGGGCCGTCTCCTTTGCTGCCGCTTCCTGGGTTGGGAGCCGACCACGTGGATGTTCCCTCTCCCTCGGAGAAAACTTTGAAGGGCAGGACCATGGTGATGCCGCTGAGCGTGTATGGCTTGTTGGTAACACTTATTCCGAGCTGCGGAAGCGAGACGCTGATAAGTCCGTTCGCAACCTTGAATGTGCCGCTGTCGATGAAGTTTTCACCCGGTTTGATGGCATTGAAAATTGCGGCGCCACCGCTGGTGAACGTTAGGGTTACAAAGCTCCCTTTGCCGGCCTTGCCGCCATCAAAGTCGCTCACAAACGTATAAGGGCCGGAAGGCGTGGAAACCTGCGCGAGCCCGGGAGCAACTCCCCAGATTAAGCCGATTAAAAAGCAAAGCGCGCAATTGCGGATTCGAGCGATGAGGGAAGACGACGGATGAATCACAAGTCACCTCCTGCAGGACTATGAACGGCGTGACAAATCGGCAAGAAGAATACCAGTAATCGAAACCTGAAGACTTACAGGGCGAGGAACAGGCAAAGTATATTGCTACAAGTTTGGATTGGCAATCGGGTTTTGACGTAGCGGCGTGATGCGGCCCAGGCGATGTGGCGGCGGGTTTACCCCGCCCCCAACATCGTAGCGGCGAGTTTATCTCGCCATGGATCGTAGTGCCGACCTCAAGGTCGGCGCTACGTGGCATGGCGGGGTAGAGCCGCCCCTACTCGCCGCCTACTGCCGACTGCCCACTGTCTTCTGGTTACTGCCCACTTCTCTCCAGGATGGCGGCCCAGCCGCCGCCGGGGGCCAGGTGGATTTTGAGCGTGGTATTGCTGTCTACAACCTTCTTACTCACGCTGACGCTGGTTGCGACCTTGTCCGCATCTTGACCATCGGCAAAAATCTTCGCCTGATATTTCCCCTGCCCCAAGAAGCTTAATGGTATTTCCAAATCGCGGGCGTCCCAGTTGGTGATGCTTCCGACGTACCACGCATCGCCGTGCTGCCGGGCGATGGTGACGTAGTTGGTCGGCTCTCCGTTCAGAACCTTCGTGTCGTCCCAAACGGTGGGCACCTTTTCGATGAATTCAAATTCCGGCACTCCCTCATAGGCCTCCGGGTAGTCCGCGAGCATGGCCAGGGGCATTTCGTAGACCACATACAGCGCCAGTTGGTGAGCGCGTGTTCCCTGCGACGAGGGCTCAATCGTCCTGGGCTTGAACTGGTCACGCGTGGCATTGTGAAACGACCCCGGAGTGTAATCGAGCGGGCCCGCCAGCATGCGCGCAAAGGGGAGAGTTGCATCGTGCTCCGGCGTTTCGCCGTAGCCTGCCTTGTTTTGCTCCAAGCCGAAAACGCCTTCACGATTCAGCACGTTGGGATAGGTGCGACGCAGCCCCGTGGGTTTAAAGGCGCCGTGAAAATCCACCACCAGATGATGTTCGGCCGCCTTGCGCGCCATCTCCTCGTACCAGTTCACCATCTCCTGATCGTCGCGGTCCATGAAGTCGATCTTCACTCCCGCCACGCCCCATTTCTCGTAAAGAGGGAACGCCACATCAGCCTGCTCGCGCACCGCGGTCCACAACGCCCAAAGGAGAATCTTAACGTTCTTGCTGCGGGCATGCTGCATAAGTGCCGGCATATCGATTTCCGGAATTGTTCGGGTGATATCGTTGAACGGGGACCAATTGCCATCGATCAGCATGTACTCGATGTGATGCTGGGCGGCGAAATCAATGTAATGCATCATGGTTGCCGTGTTCATGCCGGGCTCAAAATTCACGTTGCGCGCCAGTCGGCCCGACCACCAGTCCCACGCGGCCTTGCCCGGCTCGATCCATGACGTGTCCGCCAACACGCTGGGACGGCTCAGATCGAGGATCAGGTAGTTCGATTCAATCAAACCGCCCGGCCGGGAATTGATCAGCAGCACGCGCCAGGGAGTTGCCTTGGGGGTTCTGCCCACCACGATGTCTTCTGATCCGGGGCCGAGCGCAATGTTGGATGACGGTGGCAGCAGTTGCTGACCTACGCCGGGGGGCGATAGGATGAGCTTCTGCCCCGCCAGGCGCGCATACTTTCCCAAATCGTGTTCCGCCACCACGATGTCAACGTAGCTCCCACTGGCGAAAAGGTCGTAGCTCGGCACCGGCGCGAGTCTGGATATCAGAGCGTTGGGTGCGCCCGCGACTCCGCCCACATACATTCCCGCGTAGTCGGTAAGATCGGCTTCCAGCAACGCCACCCAGGGGCCCTGCGGAATTTCCACCAGCAACGGCAATCCAATAATCGACTCGGGCTTGATCTGGTCCAATTTTATGTTGTCGAAATGGGACTCGTAAGCCGTCACGAAGCTGTTCAGGCGAAGGGCGTAGGCTGAGGCATCCTGGTTGAAATAAAACCCGGTGTTCTCCGCCGAAATCACGAAAGGATCAAGCCCTTCCTGCATCGGCAGGAAATAACGAAATGCCACGCCTTCGTTGTAAGCGCGGAAGATCACATCCACCCGTCGCGCGGGAGCATGACGTTCGCACAGCGAAACCGTGAGCTGATTGTAGTGGTCAGGCACCTTGCGTTTTGCGCCCAGGGGATTTTCCCAGGTGGATTCCTGCGATTGCAGGTCTGAACCCATAATGGCAAAGTCCTGGTCCAGGGCTTTGGCGTCTTTGAAATCGAGGCCCAGAGGCGAATCGCCCAAAACCTGCTGGCCCTTCAAGGAGACGCGGTAATAGGCCCGAACGCCCGGCAGGTAGGGCTGCGGGTTGGCCTTCAGTTCAAAGGCGACTGTGATGTTGCCATCGGGCGAGGTGACGGTAAGGGGCTGCGCCGCAAATCCCATCGTGGCCGCGCCCCACATTCCGCTGAATGCAAAAATAATCGCGAAGCAAATTCTTTGAGGCATTGCTAATCTCCTGTCCGCTCGTGGTAGCCAAGGTCCCCTCCTCGGATGAGGAGAGCGAGAGTTGAATGTACACCCCTCGCCCCCTTGAGGGAGAGGGTGTGCCCCTACAAATCCGGCGGTGATAGACCACCGTTACAGCTGTATTTCTTCACAGCTTGTGTCGTCGCTGGCGACAATCAAGCGCGTGTTCAAAAGGGCGGTTCGCGAACCGCCCCTACGATATTCCACACGTTTCGCGGGCTGGCCCGGAACGCACACCGCTTGCTATTCAAATTTCAATGTCACTTCGGCAATTCCCGACTTGGGGCTCAGCAGCTTCGCGCGGACGATTTCGCCTTCAATAGAAGTTTGCACATCCGCTCCCGTGGCGGCAGCTTCCTTCAATCGCCGGCCGGCCGCGTAGACCGTGAGCGTAGTGGGATAATTTTCCACCAACTGCACCTTGATCGTAAGTTGCTTTCGGGCCGCGTCCCATCGTTCATCCTTCAACTCAACACCGCCCATGGTAATGTGCCGGTCCGTTCCCACCAATTGCGGATGGTTCTCCGCCGGGCGCAGCGAAACCACCTGGCACTGGTGCGCGGTCAGGGAGACGGCATACTGCCCACTCACTTTGCCCAAAAACTTCTGGTTCCAAAAATCAAATAGCAGATATTCCTTCGCCGGGTCCAGCCCAATCTTGCGGAAGTCCAGCACCATGTAGCGCGGTGGCAGCGGCGCCAGGTAAGCCGGCACCGGAATCAACTGGAGTCCTGGAGGCTTACTGGAGAGAGCCATGTAACGGCGATTCTCTTCGATGGATTTCTCCGCACTGGAAAAAATCTCGTACCGCGCCCCTGATCCCCTATTCACGCCGAGTAAGGCATCATTACGTTTCAAAAGTGAGCAGCTATCACAGCTCCCGACGGCGGGGTTTTCCTGCGTGTCGTAATCCCAATCAAAGAGCCCCACCACCGTCCATGTGCCGAACGGGCGGGCGAGGTGAAGCGCCCAGATGGGGCGGTCGGTAGAAAGCGGGTACAGGTCCGTCGGCGTCACATCGGCAACGGGAATGACCTTGCGAATCATTTCCCGGCGATCGGCGGGCAGCGCGGCCATATCATCACCCAGCGCCAAAACCTGGCCCGTCAACCCCAGGATGGAAGTCCAGGTGCGCGCCTCATCCGCGCCCAGCGGCGGGCGCAGCAGCAGGTAGTCAGGGTCCGAATACCAGATAATGTTGTGGGTATAATAGCCGCGGCGTATGGCTTCCAGCGCCACACGGACACCTCGAAAAGAAAGCGGTTCGTCCCGCATCAGCACGTCCACTCCAAGCCGCCCCCCCTGCGAGATTCCCATGGCCTCCGTGGGAAAGCTGGGCCCGCAGGCGTTGAAAAACACTCCGGGCCGGGAATTCATCGCTTCACGGATTTCCCCCAGCGCCTCTCGAAAGGCCGTCTGCGCATCGACGGCGGGATTGTATGCCTGGGCCCGATGCAGGGCGAAAAGGTCGCAGGCTTCGTTCAAGCCGTCCAGCTTGTAATATTCATACCCCCACTCGAGCGTTTGGCGCCGATATACGTCGGCGAGATATTTCCTCACTTCCGGGTTGGACAAGTCCGCCAGATGGCTCGAGTAGGACGCCGCCACAGGGTTGCCATCTTCGTCATGCAGAAACCAGCTCTGGTGGGCATTACAGAAATTCTCGTCATTATTGCCGAAGGCGCACAGCCACATGGTTGGCTTCAGGCCTCGCGCGCGCATCTGGTCAGCAAGCCACTTCATGCCGTGCGGAAATCCGGCGTTGGATTCCGTCCAGCTACCTCCAATATGGCCAGCTTGCCCGGTGCCGTCCTTTTGCCAGGTCCCGTCAACTCCGCAGTACTCAAGACCAAAGGGTTTGTAATCACGCGCCACGGCGTCGGCGTTGCGCAGGACATCCGCTTCCGTAACGTGCAGGAAGTAGTAGTACCAGGAACCCCAACTCACCGGCACCCTGACCCACTGCTTCTTATCCAAAGGTTTGTAATAGGGAAACCGGCTGGTATAAACCCGCGTAACGACCTGTAAAGCGCAAAACGGGGTGTTGGTCGCGGGGCCTTCCGCGGAAAAAGAGAATCCACCTTGACTTGGCGTTAAATGGATGGATCGCGCCATGATTTTGAGGGCTTGGTCGCGGAATCGGTCGTAGACGCTGTCGCTCAATCCGCTGGCTCCCGCGCCGCTTACCATTTGCATCACGTCGTCTTCAAGGTTGTCGAGCCGTGCCGGCAAAGGCTCAGAACCCGCGTGGATGGCGCCCTCCAGCACCACGCCCTCCAGCGCTTTGAGCCCACGCAGGGAGAGCAGAAGTCTCGATCCTTCAGCTTGCAATACCAAGTCGAACGTTGTAGGACCGGCAACTTTCACCAGCGTCTCACCGGATTTAGTGCCCCGTACGAGAGTCAGCTTCGCGGCTCCGCGGTCAATGGCCAGGTGCTCACCGTTCGATGTCGTGCGAACCCGCATGACCGTCAACCAGGTCTGCCCCTCGTAGGAAAGGTCGATGTGGCAACCCTCAGACGAAAGCTTGGCGCTCCAGGATTCCTGGCCTGGCGCACCTTGCGCAAGCAGAGACCCTGCGCTGAAGAGCGCGAATGTCAGTAATAAATAAAAGCGAGGTCTTTTCATGAAAATCTCTCTCTTGCTCGATTGTTGATTTCTCGCCACGCTGCGACGCATATCTGTAACCGCCGGACCAGAGGTCTATAGAGGCTGTGCAAGAATCACCCAATTCTGGGATCCTGAGCGAAGCGAAGGACCTCGGCAGTTCGCGAGGGCGATGAAAAGAGCAAACTACGGAGGTTCTTCGCCCACAATACGGGCTCAGAATGACAGCGACTATGAAGTCTTCCACAACTTCTTCATTCCCTCCCCTCCAGACCCGTGGTGAAATACTCGGGCTCGTCGATGTGAAACCTATATGAGCCATCGGAAGGTGTCAATGCTTCTTGACTCTTCGGTCAACCGACCGCATGATTTCCTGTCTTTGGCCGGGGCGATCTGCCCAAGTGACTCTTCGGATCGTGGAGCCTCAGATCGACATGTTGTCCATGCCAGCCGGGTAAATCGAACCACCTACGGCGCGAATTTCAGCAAATAGGACACGTGAGTGGCAAATGGTTCGGACGAATGGTCGAAAGGTGGCCCGTTTCGTGCTTTGTAATTCTGCAGAGGGGCAAAATCGGCTGTTCCGCCGCCCAACCAAGTTTATTGCGCTGCAAACGCATCTGACAATTGCATCCAGCAGCGGTCAGGCGTATGTTATTCGGTCGGGGGATTTCGGCAAGTCCCGCTTAAACGTTCTGGTGCACACCTTCTGTTGGTGATTACACTCCAGGATGTTCAAAGACTCCACCCAAGGTAATTTTGTTTTTTAGGGAGAAAATAATGAAAAGAATGATGTTGAACATTGCCCTCTTGATGCTCGCCCTCGGCATGGCACTGCCGGGTTACGCACAACTGGGAATGTTTTCCAAAGAACAGCGCATTAATTTGACCCGCGCCTGGACCGGCGATCGATTTGAGGACGGCCGGCCTAAGGTTCCCGATTCTCTGCTCGACCAGATGAAGACCGTGGACGCGGAAGAGGCGTGGACCGTGCTGAAGAAGAACGGTTACAACAACCAGTTCGAAGGCGGGTGGCGCGTTATCAATGATGGCAGCGACCGCATGGTGGGCCGCGTCTTCACCGTCGTCTTCATGCCCAAGCGGCCGGACGTGGACGCGGTGATCCAGGAGCAGGGAAGGAAAGAAGGCGGAGTCGGAAACGAGAATTCGTGGCCCATCGATATGCTTGTGCCGGGCGACGTCATGGTGGTCGACCTGTTCGGGAAAATCGAGTATGGCACCTATGCCGGCGACAATCTGGGCACCGCCATTTTCGCCCATTCCCACAACGGCCTGGTGGTGGAGGGCTCGGTGCGCGATCAGACCGGTATCCAACTGATCAAAGGATTTCGCGTCTTTGTAAAGGGCGTTGATCCCTCGGCCCTCAACGATGTCACACTCATGGGCATCAATGTGCCTATCCGCATCGGCCGTACCACCGTGATGCCGGGCGACGTGGTGGTGAGCGACACCGAAGGCTTGACCTTCATCCCCCCCCAGCTTTGCAAGCGGATCGTGGAAGTGGCGACGTTGATTCACTATGAGGACGAGTGGGGACACATGATGCTGCGCGAGGGCAAATTCCGCCCCGGCGAAATTGACGGGCTTTGGCCCAAGCCGATTTCGGATGAATTCAATAAGTGGCTGGAGTCGAAGGGGACCACCGTCCGGTATACCAACGACTTGAAATAAAGCAGTAGGCAGTAAGCAGTAAGCAGAAGGCAGCGAGGGTTTTTGCGAGTCCCGACAAGTCGGGATAGGCAGCGTGCGTATTATTAAGGAGACGGTGCTGATAACTGAATACTGACCAATAAGGAATACTGCCCTCGCCCCTTCGGGGTGAAGGGGATGTGTCGTTTTGAAATTACTGCCCTCGGTCACCGCGGCGACAGAGGGTGGCCCGCAACGGGTGAGGGGGTCAAAACTATAGCGCGTAAGCCAATTCTGGCCCTCTATCACAAACCCGTAATTTTGCTCGTCTTCACAGCCACGACTTCGGGGGTGGGGTTTTCACTTTTGCATTTTGCCTTTTGCCCTTTGCCTTTTGACTTGCTCTTTCTGCTCCGCCGTGTTGTATCCAAGTTAGTGCTGGCCCCCTCTCCCCCCCGCAAAGAACGTCCGGGCGTAGCGCGGAATGCACATCCCCCCCAGCGAAGTTCCTAGACACTACCCGGCGTCACGCCCCAGGAAGGAAGAACCAACGTGAAAATCGACGACCCGCGTTTAATCAATCGCCGTGGCCTTTTGAAGTGCTCAGCCGCCGCATTGGGCAGCGCACTGCTGGCAAGCAATAAGGGCATATTCGCGGCCTCTGATTCTGCCGGCGGCGCAAAACCTGGTCGCATCACCGTTGACCTCTCCGGCCCCGGCTGGAAACTTTGGCGCGACAAACAGGGTCTGTGGCGCAAGGACTCGCTCTACCTTCGGCATGAGGCCACGGGAACGGTCAAGCAAAATGATGACGCGGAGATTAGCGATCCGGAAAGGCCCGGGAAGTGGAAACTGTCGGACCTGCCCGCTGCTCCTCCCACAGGAGGATGGACGGCGCTCGAATCACACGTCGAGGCGGAGGTCTCCGTTCCCGGGACCGTGGAGCAATACCTTTGGGGCAAGGATGTTGACCCCGCACTTGAGTCTTGGGGGGACTACATCGGAGTGAGCTGGTGGTGGCGCGAAATCACCGTCCCCTCACGCGCGGCGGAGAAGCGAGTGTTCCTCGACTTCGAATCGGTCAACATGCGCGCTGAAATTTTCATCGATGAACAATTGGTGGGCTACGATTGCGTGGGTAACACTCCGTTCTCCGTCGAGGTCACTGATTTTGTGAAACCGGGCAAGGCTCAGCGCCTGGCGGTTCGCATCACCAAGCCCGGCGGCTTTCAGAGTTGGTCTGACAATCCCACGATCGTTTGGGGAGCGGAATTCTGGCGGCCGGGCTTTTCCCAGGTCTATGAGGATGGCTTGCAGTCGGTGAGCACGCCGGGAATCACCGTAAACGACGCGCGCGGGTTCGGCGGAATTCTCGGCGCGGTAAAATTGCGCATTGTGGACGCCGTTTACATCGAGGACTTTTTTTTGCTTAACAAGCCCTCAATGATTGATATAGACCCCCATGTGGTACTTACAAATGTATCGGGGCGGAAGGCCACGGTAACCCTTCACCAGGAGATTCACGAGAAAGCCACCGGAAAACTCGTTTCTAGCGCGGAAAAAACCGGCGTGATTTTGTCTGGACGCACGACCGAGGTGGTGATGCCCGCCCACGTTCCTGGCGCAAAATTGTGGGACCCGCAGAATCCCCACCTTTACGAGTGCCGAATCCAGATGCAGGGCGGCATGCAGGGAGCCGATTCTGAATTCGCCGATGAGGTGCGGCAGACCTTCGGCTTCCGCTGGTTTGATGTCAGCGGAATCGGAACCGACGCCACGTTCCGTCTGAACGGCAAGCGCATCGTCCTGCTCTCCGCCATCAGTTTTGGATTCTGGCCGGTCACCGGCGTCGTGCCGACGCCGGAGATGGCGAAGAAGCAGGTCAGCACCGCCAAGCGCTTGGGATTGAACATGCTGAATTTTCACCGCGCCATTGGGCAGCGGGTTGTTCTGGAGGAAGCCGACCAGCAGGGCTTGCTTTACCTGGAAGAGCCTGGCGGTTTCGAAGGCTTCAATGCCGACGCCTTTGGCTTCGCGCAAAACCGCGAAAAATTGCTGCGCATGATCAAGCGCGACCGCAGCCACCCCTCACTGATCATCTATAACATGGTGAACGAAAGCCAGTTTCGTGAGCTAGGGCCGACCGCACGCCAGCAGCGCGATGTGGAGGACGCGCACCGGCTGGACCCCACCCGCATGTTGACGTGGACTTCCGGCGGCGGCGTGGGGGAACCCGGCAAGCCCTTCCCGGCCCGCTTGTGGATGAAGCCGGAGGATATGACGAAATACACCATCGGTGACTACGACGCGCACCAAACGCATTCGGCCACGGTGTATCTCGACGCCCTGTATTCAGGCCACGATTGTTTCTACAAATATTCACCTCGGGCCGGTGGCCAGCCGATTACTTACTGTGGCGACCAGGACGCGGGCGAGCTGATCTTTTGGGGCGAGGAGGGCTCCATCGGCACGCCGCCGCGGCTGCAGGCCATTCATGATTTCCACCGTCGCCCAGGGCAACTCAAGGGCTGGGGCGCAGACTTCTTTGAGCGCCAGTATCAAGGCTATGCCCGCTGGCTTAAACAACTGGGCATGGACCGATTCTTCACCGTCGACAGCCTGTGCCAAGCCATCGGCGAGAAGGAGTTTTACTATCACGGCCGGGTCATCGAGAACATCAAAATCAACAATGTGACCGACGGGTACGTCGTCAACGGCTGGGAAAACGACAAAGACACCGTTTATTCCGGGCTGGTCGATCTGTACCGCAACCCCAAGACCGACAAAGTGGGGTTAATCGCGGACTATGCCCGCCCCCTCTACGTTGCCGTCAAGCTGCCCCACAAGATTGCCCACACGGGAGAATCGGTTACGGCCGATTTCTGGATGGTGAACGAGGTCGGCCTGCGAGGGCCGGCGCTTTTGAAGGTCGCCTTGGTGTCGCCCGAAGGGAAGACCAGCGAAGAACAGAGCTACCCCGTAACCATTTCCGGCGGTGACGTTTACGGGCAACTTCTGGCGCCGGAGGTGAAGTTCAAGATCGGACCGGACGCCGGCTACTACACCGTCTGGGCCGAATTGACGCGCTCGACAGAATTAACCCGCGATTCGGTCATTTTGGCGAAGGGGCCGAAACTGAGCCGCGATTCGGCCATTCTGGCAAAAGAAGCAGAACTGCGCAACGGTTCGGTCAATTTGGCCAAGGGAGCGGAACCGGGCGGCGGTTCCGGCATTTTGGCGAAGGGTGAGGACAAAGTCTTCGTCGTCGACTGGAAATCAGATAAATTGCCTGAGCATGGCGCGATCATGGACAATTCCGGCCAGACCGCCATGTTCATCTACAACCAGAAAGGCTTGCGCTTAGGCCCTTGGGGTCCCACGTCGAACTCACAAAAGGTAGATTATGTCATCATCGGCGACGGCGACTTTGCAAAAATCAATGGCCCCATCCTTGACCAGGTCGAGAATGATGGATTGACCGCGATAGTCATCGGAAAGTCCCAAGCTGAAGCCTGGGCAAAAATGCTCGCGGACCGGGGCCGGATTTTCTTTGGCGGGGTTGAACCGTTACCTGCCGAGTGGAGGGGCGGCAGTTACTTCGCCGGGGAGAATCGATTGTTAACCGGCCTGCCCCAGACCTGCGTTTTCAACTGGGAATATCAGCTTCTGGCTGGTCAACCCCGAGAGAATTACGACTTCGGCCTGCTCAAACATCCGCCCGCAAACAACGATGCCCTGGCCTTGCACATTACCGGCGCCAACATCGATCACGTGGTCGGCGCCCAGATTTTTGCCGATGATACCCTGGCCACCGGCGTGTGCGCCGTTCCCTATGGCAAAGGGGGCGTGCTGCTCTCGTCGCTCGACATCATTCCCTATCTGAATTCCGAACTCCCCGAGGCGCACACCGTGCGCAAGTTGTTCTGCAACTTTTTGCGGTATGGGGTGGCCTCCTAACTCGAACGCGGGTTTACCCCGCCATGTGGCTTGATGCAGCGGCGGGTTTACCCCGCCATCTGCCGTGTCGCGTGAACCGCGACAGTGGCGACGCCCACTCCAGCGGAAGGGGGGGGCGGGCTTGCCCGACCTCGGGCACCCGATCGGGTGCCCCGCAAAAGGCCCATCGGCACGGAAACTTTAATTCATCTTTTCCCCTGAAAAGTCCGATAACCGATAGGGGGGAGTGTCGGGGGCACTGCGAGGGGGGCGGGCATGTTGCGCAGGCAGCACGTAGCGAGTCT
>PLWR01000734.1 GCA_003165615.1 Acidobacteriota bacterium
GCGGTTCGCGAACCGCCCCTACGAGCCAGGTTTGGATATTGCGGCCAGATTAGGGCGTGCCAGTGGTCTGGCATCAAGACATAGCCGCAAAGCAGAAATCCCAGCCGTCGCCGTGAAGCCTCCAGCACGTCGATAAGCAATCCGTATTCACATTCGTTGAATCGCCTGATCCGCGGGCGAGCCCTGCCACGCAATTTCCTACCGGTAGGAAATTGCCCGCGGGAATTGTAAAATTTTTTCCTACCGGCAGGAAATTCCGCAAGAATTCTATTGACAACATATGTTGCCATGGCGCTAGCCTTAGAGGGTGGGGATAGGCGCCCTGCTCGGGCCGGTTAAGCCCGTGAAAAGTACCCCTGGATGCCACGATATGTATGAAAACACAGGAACTTATAGGAAATCAAGACGATTTGCCCGACATTGTATCTTGCTGATGGAAAAGGGTTTAGCATTCAGTGGCGGACTCCGAGCCTGAAATCAGAGCAACTAAAAATAGGGGATGATCCCACGATGTGATTGAAAATAAAGAGATAGAGAAGTGACATTTTGGATAATCTCACGATGTTTATAGAAACAAATGGCTTAAATTTATGAACCCACGATGTTTATGAAACTAAAGCTACTTAGATCAAGCCGACGAACCAGAAAGACGATCGGGACTACCGTCGAAAGCCTTCGAGCGAACGCAAGCCAAGAATTCGTGCAAGGTTATGACGGACCGGGTAGCCGAGTGCCTCGATGCGGACATCATCCTGCCGGCATCCTTGGTGAAGCCGGAATACCAGGGCCCGTGCCGGGCTAAAGGGCGGCGCTACATTCAAAATGGGACACGGCCGCAATTTGCGCAAATCAGCAAATGGGGGTATAATCAGTCAATTTATTTTGAGGGCATTTTGCCGCGAACGAAATTGATAGCGTCAAGGAAGACGGCCTTGAGCATCTTTTCATAGCTTAGTTCGTGGGTCCGTAGGAATTGGCGAACGCAGAACCTGAACCTGGCATAATAGTTATCCGGTTTGAAATCAATGATTTTCATCGCTCACGAAGCGATGGGGTGTACCCCTGAGGCCTTCGAGGTGAATTGAATGAGGTTGATTGCCGGGGTTTATTCCCGGGTTCCTAAGTTCTTACGACAGCGGGAGCTGATCCGGCTGATGCTTTTTGTGCCGGTCCTGATCCTGGGGATTTTGGGCGCGGCGAAGTGGTGCTCGCCTGACGGGGCTCCACCCCAACCTATTGATTCCTTTGTGCTTTCATTGCGCTCCCTGGAGACACTGCACGCGGGGAAGGTCCGCGTGCTGCATTTCGGCGATTCCCACATTGCTTCTGACACCGAAAGCGCCGTCGTGCGGTCTGCCCTGCAAAGCCGGTTCGGCGACGGCGGCCTTGGCTTGGTACTTCCCTGGGGCGGCCCCCACATCTACACCGGGAACTTCACGTTCGGGAACACCTACGGCTGGCAGCGCTCTCATCCGTCTTACAACAGCCCCATCGAAGACACTGGTCTTTCATTGAGTTACATCGAAGCCGAGTCCCCCAATCAGAGTGTGTGGATCGAGGCGACGGGGAGTGAGTTCCGGGTCGATTACCTGGCACAACCGGGTGGAGGCGCAGCCGAATTCCTGCTCGACGGCGTATCCCTTGGGCAGAAAAGGATGAGCGCTGATGTTCCGCAAATGCAGGTGGCCCGCTTCCAGGCGCCAAGTCCCGATGCTCCCCATCGGTTTGAGATTCGAACCCTGGATTCCGGCTTGGTGCGGATTCTTGGTGTTTCAGTGGAAAAAGCCTCGCCGGGGGTGATCTACAGCGCTCTGGGATTGGTGGGCGCGCGGGCGGAATACGTGTTGAAATGCCGCGAGGAAACCTTCGCTGCGCAAATCTCCGCCGAGCAACCCGACCTGGTCATATTGGGCTATGGAACCAACGAAAGCAGCGGGTCCTATCTCGATGAGAACGCTTACGAAACCGCCCTCTCCACAATCCTTTCGCGCATCCATCGCGCCGCCCCCTCGGCATTGGTTATCCTTCTCACTCCCGCCGACCGTGGCGACAGCCGCCCCGGCCAGGCACAGCGCATCCAGCAGATTTTGCAGGAAGTCATCGCCGCGCAGCGGGAGGTGGCCTGGAGGGATGGAGCTATCCTGATCGACCTGCACACAGCGATGGGCGGCCCGGGATCCGCCGAACATTGGGCTAGCGTTCAGCCCCCGCTGGCACGCCCGGACATGACGCACTTCACCAACGAGGGTTACAACCTGCTTGGCCGTTATATCGCGGGCGGAATCATGAAATTGTACGATTCGGGGCCGGATGCTGTGGGTTCCTCTTCACTGGAAGGGAAAAAGCATCCCGGCGAGCTTCTGCCTCCACTCTATTCCGGGATGACCGGCAACGCCACTCTATCCGCAGCGTCGCATGGGGGATTTTCACCCGAACCTTCTTCCTCATCCGCGGAAATTTATTATTTCCTCCAGAATGATGGCCAACTTATTGTAACCAACGATCTTTCCACATTTGATGCCCGCCAGGGCCGGGTCATTAGCGCTGAGGAAGCAGGATGTTTGTTGCGGAGGAAAGCCCCCTCTTGCGATAATACTGCCCGATGGTAGTCATGGGGCGATCAATTTGGCGTGGGTCTGTAGTTGGGATCGCTGCCATTCTCTTCCTCGCGGTCAACATTCAGTTGAGCCGCACCTGCGCTGCTTTTGATACCACCACCGCCGCACAGCAAAGCGCTTCCACTAAATCCAAAAAGAAAAAGACCGCGCGGCGCACTCGTTCCAAGCCAAAACCACTGAAGCCCGTTCCCTTGAGCGCGCTCAAACCCGTGCCCATCGAAACGGGGGAGTCAGACCAGAATCCCTTGGAAACTTTCTTTCAGGCGCTGGCGAATATCGAAGCCTCGACGCCTGATGCGCCGCAACCGCCCGTGGTGCACATCATCCACTTTGGGGATTCCCACGTGGCCTCGGACTACTGGGCGGGCGTATTGCGGGAAAGACTCCAGGAGCGCTATGGAGATGCCGGCCCCGGCTTCGTCCTCCCCGGCCGGCCTTGGCCAACCATCCGCTATGCGGAAGCCAAATCTCTGGATGGACAGGGCTGGCGCACCGATGGCCTTCGGTACGTTGAAAATGATGGCATGGTGGGGCTGGGCGGAATGAGCCTGGAGAGCTATCGTGAGGCAAGTCCCGCCTCGGCCCTCGCGTCTTTTTCGCAATTTCAAATTCTCGCCGCCACCAGTCCCGGCAACGCTTGCTTGCAGGTTCAAATTGATGATTTGGATTTTCACGACCTCACTTCGCACACGGAACACATAGTGCCGAACGCCGCTCCTGAGGCCCCATCCACCTTGGTCCCCGAACCGAGCAGCAAGTCCCTGGGTGGTGGCGCGGGGGATCCGCCCGCTTCCCCGGCTCCCGTAACTCCCGTGAAGCGCAGCAAAAAGCGCCGCAAGACCACGCCTCCCGTACCGCCGTTTCGACCGTGGCCGACGGATTCCCCTCTCGATCTCCTTGAGCTTTCCAACTCCGCGCCACTGGCCGCTGGTCCCCACCAGATCTCCATCCGCAGTGATTGTGGAGGTCAGGCGCGCGTGCTGGGTCTGGAGCTCTACAGCGGTTCCAAAGGCATTCTTTACGACACCGATGGCGTGAATGGGGCGCGTTTGGCGGATTTGGAGAAACCCCTGCCCGCGCTGCGGAAGGCGCTGCTGAAGCAATCGCAGCCCACCTTGATTATCGTATCGTACGGCACCAATGATATTGGAACCAAGGGATTCACCGCCGGCGATTACGAGGAGAGAGCCTTTCAGATCTTGAGCAAGCTCAAGGAGGATGCCGGCGACGCTTCCATCCTGGTGACCGGCCCGACCGATCGTGGCAGCCCGCGAAAGAAGACTCGAGCCATCATTCAAGCGGGGCAATCGGCTCTTCAACCTGCCCTGCGCAAGGCGGCGCTGCGTGCGGGCTGCGCTTACTGGGATCAGCAGGCCGCCATGGGAGGCCCCGGCGCCATGACGCGATGGGTGCGGGCGGGTCTGGCCAACTACGACTATGTGCATTTTTCCGGACTGGGCTATAAGAAACTGGCCGACATGCTCTACGATCAGCTCATGGTGGAGTATGGTAAGTTTCAAAAGGCTGACCCGTCGCAGTAGAATTATCTTTATCCTGAATATCCCGCAGGCAATGGTTTATGGCACTCGTTGAACCGGTCTTTCTCCTGTTTGCTCTGATTGCCTGTCTGCTTTATCGCTGCACCTCGCGGTATGATTCCCTTCGGCCCTTCGTGCTGGTGGCGCTTTCCCTCTTTTTCTATTCCACGTGGAACCCGTGGTATTGCCTGCCTATCACCGTCACGGCGCTTCTGGATTACAACACCTCATGGCTGCTGGTGCGCACGGAGAACGCGCGGAAGCGCAGCCTGCTGCTCTCGACGGACATCCTGTTGAACCTCAGCATTCTTGCCGTCTTCAAGTATTTCAACTTTTTGCACGATAACGCCGCGCCGTTCTACACGTTCTTTGGACGTACGTTGCCCCCCGCGCCTTTCCGCGTGGTCTTCATGGTGGGAATTTCCTTTTACACATTCCAGTCGATGAGCTACGTGATCGACGTCTACCGGGGCGAGCAGAAACCGGCGCGGGGGTTCATGGAATATTTCGCCTTCGTTTCTTTCTTTCCCACCCTGCTTGCCGGCCCCATCACTCGCGCCCGCGTTCTTCTGACGCAATTGCAGGCGCCACCCGGCGCGCTTACCGACGAGCAGGGCAGCAGGGCATTGATGATGATCGCGCGCGGCTTCATCAAGAAGCTGGTGTTTGCCGACTACCTCTCCGTCAACCTGGTGGATCGCGCCTTTGAGCTGCCCCGCATGTTTTCCTCGCTTGAAATCCTGATCGCGGTGTATGCCTTCGCTGTGCAGATCTATTGCGACTTCTCCGGCTACAGCGACATCGCCATCGGCGTGGCGCAATTGCTGGGCTTCCGCCTGCCCGACAATTTCAACGCTCCTTACCGCTCAGAATCGATGGTGGAATTCTGGCGGCGCTGGCACATTTCGTTTTCTACGTGGCTGCGTGACTATATTTTCTTCGCGCTCCCTTCCAGCCGGCGCGCGAAGTGGCGGCTCTACTGGAACACGCTGGTCACCTTCGCCCTGGGAGGGATTTGGCATGGCGCGTCGTGGACCTTCCTGATTTGGGGATTGCTGCACGGTTTTGGCCTGGCGGTAAATCACGCGGCGGAGGCGCTGTGGCCGCGCCGGGGAAAGCAGCGCCCCAAGCACGTGCTGGTTCGCATCGCGGGAGTTTTGCTGACGTTCCATTTCGTTTGCATCACCTGGATTTTCTTCCGATGTGACTCCACGCAACAGGCCCTGGAAGTTCTTTCCGGCATCGCGCGGGGCTCGACGGAGTTGATCAATATTCCGCGGCCCGTGCCCGTACTGTTGGTCTTGGCCCTGTTGGCTCAGTGGCTGCCGGACGACTGGTATCAGCGCGCTGAGAGTTGGTTTGCGACGTGGCCGGCGACGGCGCAGGCCGCAGCGCTTTCCGGCGTGGCGCTCTTGATCGCCTGGACCAGCCACACGGCGGTTACGCAATTTATCTATTTCAAGTTTTGAGCGTTGCGGATGAAGCTCCAAAAGACCTGGTTCACGATTCTGCTGTTCTGCCTTTTTGCGGCGATTCCTTATTTCATTCCGTTTTTGGAACGGTTCCGCATCCTGGATCTGCGCCGGATTTCTGCTCCCTTCGCAGCCTGGAGGCCTGGCGCCCTCGACCGGGTGATTCTGAAACCGCACTTGACCCGAATGGAGAATCCGCACCTGACCGTCGCGGCAGGCCCTGCGCCCGTGGCGAACGCCCCCAACAACCAACCGCTGCCCTCCTGGTTCCTGACCGGTGATTATGCGGGAAAGAACTGGCCGGTGCAGGAGGACGTGCAACAAATCCTCGAAGAGCCGCCTGAGAGCGTCGCCATCCAGGATTACGGTTGCGGGATGGATCATTTTTATACGGCACTGGCCCGGACCGAACAAAAGCAACCCGGCGCCATCACCCGCA